>NZ_JACARP010000150.1:0-11444 GCF_013386595.1 Brevundimonas sp. P7753
CGTCATCCCGGCCGAAGCGCAGCGTAGAGCCGGGACCGCCCAAGACGCCGCCCTCAGCTTTTCCGGCGGTCCCGGATAGCAGCTTCGCTGCTTCCGGGATGACGCCTTAGCGGGGCTCCTCCTCCGGCCGATGCACCAGCGACACCAGCACCACCGAGATGATCATCAGCAAAAACCACGCCCCCAGCTTGTTCAGGCTGACCATCTCCCATCCGCTCTCCTGCCCCGGATAAACCCAGGCCCGCGCAAACGTCCCCAGGTTCTCCGCGAACCAGATGAACAGGGCCACCAGCCCATAGCCCAGAAGCAGCGGCATCGACCGCCGCCGCCGGTCTGCGGTGAAGTAGAACCAGCCCCGCCTGAACAGCAGCACCGTCGCCGCAAACAGCGCGATCCGCACGTCCGGCAGCCAGTGATGGGCGAAGAAGTTGACGTAGATGGCCGCCGCCAGAACCCAGGTCGTCCACAGCGGCGGATAGCCCCGCACCCGGATATGGAAGATGCGCTGCACCCGCGCGATGTAGCTGCCCACCGCCGCATACATGAAGCCCGAGAACAGCGGCACCGCCCCGATCCGCAACAGCGAGTCCTCAGGGTAGAGCCACGACCCGTGATAGGTCTTGAACAGCTCCATGATCGTCCCGGCCACATGGAACAGGAAGATGACCCGCGCCTCCTCCCAGCTCTCCAGCCGGAAGGCCAGCATCAGCCCCTGAATGATCAGCGCCCCGATCACCAGAACATCATAGCGCGCGACCGGCGCCCCGCCGCCCATCCCTGTTTCTGGCCAGAAGACCGGCCACAGCAGATGCGTCCCCACCAGCAGCACCAGCATGGCCCCGCCGAACAGACAGGCCCACCCCTGCTTCAGCCCGAACCACAGGAACTCATAGGCATACCCCCGCCACCGCCCTCGATCCGCCCACGCCTCCGCGCGGGTCATCAAGCGGCGGCCCCAGGCTTCGAGCGGGAGACGGGGGGGCGATATTGGGGCGCTCACAGGTTCAGCTTTTCAAGTCATGAAGTAGTGCACGCGAGCGCGACGCGCGCTCGGTAGATCGCTCAAAATTCTAGGCTCCTTCATCAACTTCTGAGCCCCAAATCTTCCGATCACGAACGCAACCGAGAAGCCGTCAATGAAGGTCTTCAGGTCCTCAGCGACCCGCACCACTTCCATAAACAAGCGATCACTTGCTTCATTTGGGCTCAAACCGCCCGCTAGGTGTGCAACTGCGATTGCCTGAAGTGAATCTGCGCCACCGAAAAAGGTCGTTCCGACCATACCAGTGTGAAAGTCAGTCATATCGAGATCGTCAGGTGCCAGAGCATACGCCCCCGCAAAGGATGCTCGGTCGATATGCGATGCCTGCTTATTTCGGACCTTAGTGATCAGATTTCCTGTGACGCCAAAATAAGCAGAGAGGCGCTCTCGAGCCTCCATCGTGCGTGCGTAAATTTCAACATTGGCGGGATTTTCGGGGACGCTCTCCCAGAGACAGTTCAGGAGCGCTACAGTTTTCTGCGCAGACGCAACCGACCAACCTTCGTAGATACGGTTAGTCATGAGCCGAGCCATATAGAGCGCCATCCCGAGAGACGTCTCACGTATAGCTTTCGGCAAATGTGGCTTCAAACCATTCAGCGCCTGCAACAAAACTGCGTGCAACATCCCGATCTCATTTGAGACCTGAGCAAGCATAAAAAATTGGAGTCGCTCGTCCTCATCGACGCCGTCGTAATCGCGCTTTGTCAGCGAAAATTCTCGGACAGCGAGTTGATGGGACTTAAGACGCACAGTCCCCTTCACCCCCGCCCGCGATAGGTCGCGACGCCCTGATCAGGCAGCCAGACGCCTTCGATGGGCGCGCCCGTCTGCCAGAAGACGTCGATGGGGATGCCGCCGCGCGGGTACCAGTAGCCGCCGATGCGCAGCCATTTCGGTTGCAGCAGGTCGGCCAGGCGCTTGCCGATGGCCACGGTGCAGTCCTCGTGGAAGGCGCCGTGGTTGCGGAAGCTGGTCAGATACATTTTCAGCGACTTCGACTCGACCAGCCAGTCGCCCGGCACATAGTCGATGACGATGTGGGCGAAGTCGGGCTGGCCCGTCACCGGGCACAGGCTGGTGAACTCGGGCGCGGTGAAGCGCGCCACATAGAGGGTGTCGGCGTGCGGATTGGGCACGCGCTCCAGCACCGCCTCTTCCGGGTTGGTCGGGGCGGCGGTCTGGGCGCCGAGCTGGGACAGGCTGTCGGTATAGTGCGTCATGCCCGCCATTTAGGCGCTTGCACCGCCAAAGAAAATCCTGACCCGGCAGCAGCGTTTCCACAATCGACCTGGCGCCCCTTCCCGGTGTGGTAGGATGAGGGTCGTGGACGGATGGGCCTGAGGGGGATTTCAGACGAATTGGACTCTGTTTTTCTTTCCTCCCCATTTCATGGGGAGGGGGACCGCGAAGCGGTGGAGGGGGCGACGCAGCGGGCTAAGTCGAGCCGCCCCCTCCGTCACGTGCGCTTCGCGCCCGCGCCACCTCCCCATGGAATGGGGAGGAAAGCGTGATTGCCTTCCCCCGCGACACCCGGTTAGCGTCCCTTAAAACAACCCGCAGAAACCATCCGAGGAAACGATCCGTGGCCATTCCCGCTTCCCTGCAGTCCGGCCTCAAGCTGCCGGTCATCGCCTCGCCCATGTTCCTGGTGTCCGGCCCGGATCTGGTGGTCGAGGCCTGCAATGCGGGCGTGATCGGCACCTTCCCCTCGCTGAACCAGCGCACGACCGAGGGCTATCGGGACTGGCTGCAAGAAATCAAGTCGCGGCTGAAGCCTGACGCCGCCGCCTATGGCGTCAACCACATCGTCCACCCGACCAATCCGCGCCTGATGGCCGACATGATGGTCTCGGTGGAAGAAAAAGTGCCGCTGATCATCACCTCGCTCGGCGCCGTGCGCGACGTGGTGGACGCGGTCCACGGCTACGGCGGCGTGGTCTTCCACGACATCGCCAATGTCCGCCATGCGAGAAAGGCCGCCGAGGCGGGCGTCGACGGCCTGATCCTGGTCGCCAACGGCGCGGGCGGCCATGCGGGGGTCGTGAACCCCTTCGCCCTGATCAACGAGGTCCGCAGCTTCTATGACGGGACCATCATCCTAGCGGGCTGTCTGTCGACGGGTCAGGACGTGGCCGGAGCCCTGATGATGGGCGCCGACTTCGCCTATATGGGCACCCGCTTCATCGCCACGACCGAGAGCGAGGCGCAGCCGCACTACAAAGACCTGATCGTCGCCTCTGGCTCGGCCGACATCACCTATACGCCCGCTGTCTCGGGCATCCCGGCCAACTTCCTGACCCCGTCTCTGGTCGAGAACAAGATCGACCCGAAATCCCTGCCCGAACACAAGCTGGACATGGGCGAGGAAGCCAAGGCCTGGAAGACCGTCTGGTCAGCGGGTCAGGGGTCGGGCGCGGTGCACGACATTCCCACTACGGCCCAGCTTGTCGCGCGGTTGACGGATGAATTTTCGCAAGCCTGTGACAAATTCGACAAGAAGCGCCTCTAGGAGCGGCATCGTCGCTTTCACGAGGCCCCCATGCTCCGCACCCTGACGAACGCCGCCCTGCTCGCCGCCGCCCCCCTGGTCCTGCTGGCCTCCGGAGCCCACGCCCAGGATGCGGGTCAGAGCGGGGGCAAATGGTCCTTCTCGGCCGGCGCCGCGACTGACAACCGCTCCAAGGCCGCGTCCAAGTCCGACGGAAACCCCTTCGCCTATGGCGCGGCGGAATGGGAAAGCGCCAGCGGCCTCTTCTATGGCTCGGGCGGTCTGGAAACCATCGACGGCGGCGGCTCCAAGCTGGAGTCCGAGCTGGTCGCCGGCGTCCGTCCCGAGTTCGCCGGCTTCGACTTCGACCTGAACGTCGCCCACAAGAATCGCTTCGACGCCGACCCCGGCTATGACAACGACGCCTGGGAATTCACCGCCGACATGAAGCGCTCGATCGGCCCGGCCAGCGCCCGCCTGCGGTTGCAGCACTCGCCCGACGGCACCGGCTCGACCAAGGCCTGGACCTGGGTCGCCCTGCGCGGCGGCTGGGATTTCACCGACAAGCTGAACGTCTCCGCCGAGGTCGGCCGTCGCGAACAGGACAACAGCCTGGACTACACCGGCTGGAACGTCGGCGGCGCCTATGCCCTGACGCCCAAGGTCGAGCTGGACCTGCGCTGGCACGACACCGACGCCGACGTTCCGGGCGAGCAGTACAAGGGGGCCCTGGTGGCCGGGATCAACTTCGCCTTCTGACTTTCTGGCGATCATCGGTGGCTAATCGGCGGAAAGGGCCTACCTTGTGGGCATGACTTTCCGTCCGACGACCTTAGAACGTGCTTATCAACTGGCTGGGAGCGGCGCCTGCCGCACCGTCAGCGATGTCAAACAGGCCCTCCAGATCGAGGGCTATGATCGCATTCAGGACAGCCTGTACGGCGGCACCATCACCGCCGCCCTGCGCAAGCTGTGCCAGGCCCACTACGTCGGCGGCCCCGCCGAAACCGCCGCCGCGGATCAGGAAGAAGAGGACGCCTGACATCAAGGGTCTTGATTTGGGCGCCAAGTCCGTCCATATTCTTCCTGTCGATCTCTCTGCGTAACGCTGCTGCCCTTTGCTCTGCGCACCGAGGACTAAGCCGATCCATTCAGACCCGACAGGCCGAAGGGATGTTCCTTTTGGCCAACGACTAGCGGAGGTCCTGAAAATGGCTACCGGCACTGTTAAATGGTTTAACTCCACCAAGGGCTACGGCTTCATCCAACCCGATGACGGCGGCAAAGACGTGTTCGTGCACATCTCGGCTGTCGAAGCTGCCGGCCTGCGTGGCCTCGACGAAAACCAAAAGGTTTCGTACGAAATCGAGCGCGACCGTCGCTCGGGCAAGGAATCGGCTGGTCAACTGAAGACCGAAGGCTGATTTCTCGCGCCGTTCATTCGGCGCGGATTTCGAACGGCGGCGACGGCTTCGGCTGTCGCCGCCGTTTTCGTTTGTGGCGGCCTGTTTCACTCAAATGACGCCCCGCCCTTGCTAATGGGCTCCAAAGCGCCCACCTTCTTCTTGTCGATCTCTCTGCGAAACGCTGCTGCCCCTTTGCATCGCGCACCGAGGTCCAAAGCCGATCCCATTCAGACCCGACAGGCCTCCAGGATATCCTTCCTGTGGCTACTCAAACGGGGAGTCCTGAAAATGGCTACCGGCACTGTCAAATGGTACAACTCCACCAAGGGCTACGGCTTCGTCCAGCCTGACGACGGCGGCAAGGACGTTTTCGTCCACGCTACGGCCGTCGAAGCCTCGTCGCTCGGCATGCTGAACGAAGGTCAGAAGATCTCCTACGAAATCGAACGCGACAGCCGCAGCGGTAAAGAATCCGCCGGTCGCCTTCAGGCTGCTGACTAATCTCAGCCCTGATCGGCGACCGTAAGGCCGCCGAGATCGCTTTCTATTCGCTGAGGGGCCGGCCGCATGCGCGCCGGCCCTGACGCCATCTGGAGACGCCCATGACTTCCCTGGCCGATAAAATCCCGACCCTGAACGAAGCCGACCTCAAGGCCCTGCGCGCCAACGCCGCCCGCCTGGTCGAGCACGGCTCCGCCGTCCAGGTGACGACCGCCGCTGACATCCTGCCGCTGATCGACGCCCGCTTGGCCGAGATCGCCTCCGCGCCCAAACCCGTTGTCGTGCGCAAACGCGCCGCGCCCAAGAAGAAGCTGGCGCCTGTCACGGGCCATCAGACCGCCCTGCCCGACACGACGGCCTGACTTCAGTTCAGACCTGAGCTTTTCAGCTCAGGGCCTGATCCAGGTCGGCGATCAGGTCTTCCACGTCCTCGACCCCGACCGATAGACGGATCAGGTTGTCGGTGACGCCGCCGGCCTCGCGCACCTCTTTCGGCACGCTGGCGTGGGTCATGATCGCCGGGTGGTTCACCAGGCTTTCGACCCCGCCCAGCGACTCCGCCAGGGTGAAGACGCGCACCCGCTCCAGCACCCGCTTGGTCCGCTCCAGATCGCCGTCGATCAGCACCGTGACCATGCCGCCGAAACGCCCGTTCATCTGGCGCGCCGCCAGTTCGTGCTGCGGGTGGCTGATCAGCCCCGGATAGATGACCTTGGCCACGCCGCCATTCTTCTGGTCGGCACGGTCTTCCAGCCAGCGCGCCACAGCCATGGCGTTCTCGTTGTGCGCCTTCATGCGCAGACCCAGGGTCTTCAGCCCCCGGTTGGCCAGGAAGGCGTCGAACGGCCCCATGACGCCGCCGATGGAGTTCTGCAGGAACTTGATCTGCGCCGCCATCTCGGCGTCCCTGGCCACCAGAACCCCGGCGACGATGTCGGAGTGACCGTTCAGGTACTTGGTCGCCGAGTGCATGACCACGTCGGCGCCGAGCGCCAGCGGCTGCTGGCTCCAAGGCGTGGCGAAGGTGTTATCGACCACCAGGATCAGCTTGTGCGCCTTGGCGATCTTCGACAGGGCCGCGATGTCGGCCAGCTTCATCAGGGGGTTGGTGGGCGTCTCGACCCACAGCATCCGCGTCTTGTCGG
Organism: Brevundimonas sp. P7753; assembly: GCF_013386595.1. NCBI lineage: Bacteria > Pseudomonadati > Pseudomonadota > Alphaproteobacteria > Caulobacterales > Caulobacteraceae > Brevundimonas > Brevundimonas sp. P7753. The sequence goes on from NZ_JACARP010000150.1 coordinate 6,586, forward strand.
TGATCGCCGCCTCGACCGCCGCCAGGTCGGTCAGGTCGATGTAGCTGAAATCCAGCCCCATCGACCGGCGCCGCACCCGCTCGAACAGCCGCCACGAGCCGCCATAGAGGTCGTCGCCGGTGACGATGTGCGAACCGGCGTCCAGCAGTTCCAGCGCCGTCGAGGTCGCCGCCATGCCCGAACCGAAGCCGAAGGCCTGAACCCCGCCCTCCAGATCAGCGATGCAGGCCTCGAAGGCCTCGCGCGTTGGATTCTTGCCCCGCGCATACTCATAGCCCTTGTTCACGCCCGGGCTTTCCTGAGCGTAGGTCGAGGTAGCGTAGATCGGCGTCATCACCGCGCCCGTGGTCGGGTCGGGCTTCTGGCCTGCATGGATGGCGCGGGTCGAGAAACCCTGGCTGTTCTTGATCGACGACATGATGGGTTCAAACCTCGGGGATCAGCGTCCGGCGAAAGAAGCCGTCGGCGCGTTCAAATATGTCCGTCCATTCGCCGGGACGGAAATGATGGCGTCTTACATTCAGGACGACGGTCTCGACCGGCACTCCCTGCTCGCTCAGAATTCGGGCCCAGCGCTTTGTACGATGGGGCGGAATGACGGGGTCGCCTGCGGCGTGGATCAGCATTACCGATGGCCGGCGCACGATTTCCCTCGGCTTGACATTGCCGGCAGACGCCACGCCGACGACGGCGCGGATGGGGGTCTGCTGCACGGCGACCTCTGCGGCCAGATAGCCACCGCGCGAATAGCCCATGGCGCCCAGGCGCGATGCATCGACCCCCGGCAAGGCCAGAGTCCAGTCGGTCGCATCAACGACCGCCTGGGGCCACCAACTCAGGTCATCAGATTGGGCAGCGTCGCGAGCGCCGCTGAAATAGTCCGGCATGACGATACGGTAGCCCCGCTCCGCAAGACGCAACCCATGCTCCAGAAAGACCGGAAAATCAGCCGCAAGCCCGCCCGCGCCATGCAGGAGCAATAAGGTCGCGCCACTCATCGGCCCCGTATTCGTCACCGGATCTATGACGATAATCGGCCGCTCAAGTCCCCGCGTCCGATAAACCGCCTGATGAACACCGCCAGGCGCTTGTCGCGCCCACGCTGGGCTCCCCATGGACAGGCTTGCGAACACGCCCAGCGCTAGGCGACGGGTGATCTCCATCGTTTGCTTACCGGTTCAGGCTGAGGTGGTTGATCAGGTCGGTACGGGCGATCAGGCCGACGAAGGTCTCGCCATCCAGCACGATGGCCACGCGGTCGCGGTCGAAGATCGGGATCAGGGCGTCCAGGGATTCCGTCACCTGCAGCGTGTCCAGATCGCGAGTCATAGCCGAGGACACCGGCTTGGCGAAGCGTTCCTTCCGCGTGATCTCGTCGGTGTTCATGATGTGGACGATGTCGCTCTCGTCCAGGATGCCGACCAGGCGGCCGTCCTGAATGACCGGCAGTTGCGAAACGCCGTCGCCCTTCATCCGCTTGAAGGCGGTATCCAGAGTGTCGTCGGGGCCGATCACCACCACGTCGCCGTTGGCGTATTTGCGCGTGATCAGGTCCGACAGGTCGCCGTGCAGTTCGCGCTGGGTCAGGCCCTGATCGGCCAACCAGGCGTCATTATAGACCTTGGACAGATACTTGGCCCCGGTATCGCACACGAAGGTCACGACCCGCTTCGGCTCGGTCTGCTCGCGGCACCAGCGCAGGGCCGTAGCGATCAGGGTGCCGGACGATGACCCCGCCAGAATGCCTTCCTTCAGCAGAAGGTCGCGCACCGTGGCGATGGCCTCAGAGTCCGGGATGGAATAGGCCTTGTCGATCAGGTCGGGATCAGCCGTCTCGGGCATGAAGTTCTGGCCGATGCCTTCGACCGAATAGCTGCCGTCCGGCCCGGCCACGCCCTCGTTGATCAGGCCCGCCAGGGCCGAACCGACCGGGTCGGCCAGGATGATCTGGGCGTGCGAGCCCTGGGCCTTCAGATAGCGGGCGATACCGGTGATGGTGCCGCCCGAACCAATGCCGGCGACGAAGGCGTCGACTTGACCCTCCATCTGCTCGAAGATCTCGGGGCCGGTCGTCTTGAAGTGAGCCTCGGAGTTGGCGTCATTGGCGAACTGGTTGACGAAATAGCCGCCTGGAATCTGCTGGGCCAGGCGCTCGGCCATGTCGGTATAGTATTCCGGGTGGCCGTGCGGCACGTCCGAACGGGTCAGGCGCACATCGGCGCCCATGGCCCGCAGGTGCTGGATCTTCTCCTTCGACATCTTGTCGGGGATGACCAACAGGACCTTATAGCCCTTCTGCTTGCCGACCAGGGTCAGGGCCAGGCCGGTATTGCCCGCCGTGGCTTCCACGATGGTGCCGCCCGGCTTCAGCCAGCCCGCGTTTTCCGCCGCCTCGATCATCGACAGGGCGATGCGGTCCTTGATGGAGCCGCCGGGGTTCTGGCTCTCCAGCTTCAGGAACAAGCGGCAGGGGCCGGTGTCGATCCGCGTCACCTCGACCATCGGCGTCTTGCCGATCAGATCCAGCAGAGAGCCTACGGGGCGGGTCAGGACGGGGACGTCGGACATCGACATGCGGAAGGCTCCGGGAAAGGCGTGTTCGGGGGCGAAAGCTGGGCGTCGCCGCCCTCGCGGTCAACTCACGCAAGTTTTCACCTATTTGCCCCGAAGCGCATTACAAAGGACGCAATGACCAAGACGCCCAAACGCCCCGCCGCGGGTCTGCCCGACCGAGACACCCTGATCGCCTTCCTGCGCGAAGCCGGCGAGGCCGAGAAGGCCGACATCGCCCGCGCCTTCGGATTGAAGGGGATCGAACGCCGCCAGCTGCGCGAAATGCTGAAGACGCTGGAGGCCGAAGGCGCCCTCGGCAAGCGCGGCCGCAAGGGCTTTTCCGAAGCCGGCGCCCTGCCCGCTGTCGGCGTGGCCGATGTCGTGGATCGCGACGCGGACGGCGAGCTCTACGTCGAACTGGTCAAGGGCGGCGACGACGCGCCGCGCGCCCTGCTGCTACCGGACCGCGAGGGCAAGACGCCCGCGCCGGGCATGGGCGACCGTCTGCTGGTCAAGTTCTCGCGCGGGACCGAGGGCTGGGAAGCCCGGCTGGTCAAGCGGCTGGACGCCGGGACCAACCGCGTCCTAGGCGTGATCCGCAAATCGGCGCGCGAGACCCGCGTCGAGCCGGTGGACAAGCGCTCCAAGGACGTGCTGCTGATCCCCAGCGCCGTGGCGGGCGAACTGCGCGACGGCGATCTGGTTCTGGCCTCGATCGAAAAGAGCGACCATCGCCACGGACCGAAACGCGGCAAGATCCTGGAGACCATCGGCCGCGAGGATGATCCTCGCGCCGCCTCCATCATCGCCATCCACGCCCACGGCCTGCCGACCGGCTTCTCGGAACAGGTGGAGCGCGAGGCCGAGGATCAGGCCCTGCCGACGCTGAAGGGCCGCGAGGACCTGCGCGAGGTTCCCTTCATCACCATCGACCCGGCCGACGCGCGCGACCACGACGACGCCGTCTATGCCCAGCGTGACGAGGACCCGAAGAACGAGGGCGGCTGGATCGTCTGGGTCGCCATCGCCGACGTGGCCGCCTACGTCCGTCCCAACTCGGCGCTGGACCGCGAGGCGCGGGACAAGGGCAACTCGACCTACTTCCCCGACCGCGTCGAGCCCATGCTGCCGGAGGTCCTGTCCAACGGCCTGTGCAGCCTGAAGCAGGGCGAGAACCGCGCCTGCATGGCCGTGCGGATGATCTTCGACAAGGATGGCAAGAAGACCGGGCACAAGTTCATGCGCGGCCTGATGCGGTCCCACGCCAAGCTCAGCTACGAACAGGCCCAGTCCGCCATCGACGGCCAGCAGGATGATGTGACGGGTCCGATTATGGACGCCATCCTCTATCCGCTGTGGAACGCCTATTCGACCATGCTGAAGGGCCGCCAGCGCCGCAGCCCCCTGGCCATCGAAAGCCCCGAGCGCCGCGTCATCATGGCTCCCGGCGGCGGCATCGCCGCCATCGAGCCGCGCAAGTCGCTGGAGGCCCATCGCCTGATCGAAGAGATGATGATCCAGGCCAACGTCTGCGCCGCCGAGACGCTGGAGAAGACGCGCACGCCGCTGATCTACCGCGTCCACGAATCGCCCAGCCAGGAGAAGATCTTCAACCTGGCCGACTTCCTGCACACCATCGGCAAGCCCTGGAACAAAGGCGAGCCGGCCAACACCAAGCGGTTCAACAAGCTGCTGGACGAAACTCGCGACGGCCCCCACGCCGAGGTGGTCAACGAGGTGGTCCTGCGCACCCAGATGCAGGCGGTCTATTCGCCGGACAACGTCGGCCACTTCGGTCTGCACCTGGACCGCTACGCCCACTTCACCTCGCCGATCCGACGCTACTCCGACCTGATCGTCCACCGCGGCCTGATCCGCGGCCTGAACCTCGGTTCGGACGGTCTGACGGATCGCGAGATCGCCGAACTGACCGCTATCGCTGAGCAGGTCACGAGCACCGAGCGCCGCTCCATGGCCGCAGAGCGCGACGCCATGGACCGCTACATCGCCGCCTTCCTGGAAGACCACGTCGGCGCGACCTTCAGCGGCCGCATCACCGGCGTCACCCGCTTCGGCCTGTTCGTGCGCCTGGACGAGACGGGCGCCGATGGTCTGGTGCCGGTTTCGACCCTGGGCAGCGAGTATTTCACCCACGACGACCGCGCCCACGCCCTGGTCGGCGAGCGCACCGGCAAGCGGTTCACCCTGGGCCGTCGCGTCGAGGTGAAGCTGATGGAGGCCACGCCCGTCACCGGCGGTCTGGTGCTGGAAATGGTGTCCGAGCCTGACCCCCGCGACCCCAACGC
>NZ_JACARP010000151.1:0-681 GCF_013386595.1 Brevundimonas sp. P7753
GGCGCGGCCCAGCATGACGCCGTCCAGCTGCACGCCGTCGGACGCATCCAGATGGGCCTCGGCCTGATCCAGATCGCCGATGCCGCCGTTAATGCAGATGGTCAGATGCGGCCGCTCGCGTTTCAGACGCCGCACCAGGGCGTAGTCCAGCGGCGGCACGTCGCGGTTTTCCTTGGGCGACAGACCCTTCAGCCAGGCCTTCCGCGCATGGACGATGAAGTGGGTGATCCCGACCGCCGCCGAGGCGTCGACCGTGGCGAACAGGCTGACCTCGGGGTCCTGATCATCGACGCCGATGCGGCATTTGACGGTGGCAGGGACGCTGACGGCTTCCTTGATCGCCGCCATGCAGTCGGCCACCAGCTCCGGCTCGCGCATCAGGCAGGCGCCGAACTTGCCCGACTGCACCCGATCCGAGGGGCAGCCGACGTTCAGATTGATCTCGTCATAGCCATAGGCCTCGCCGATCTTCGCCGCCTCGGCCAGCTGGGCCGGGTCCGAGCCGCCCAGTTGCAGCGCCACCGGATGCTCGACCGCGTCAAAGCCCAGCAGACGCTCACGATCGCCGTGGATCACCGCCGGGGCCGTGACCATCTCCGTATAGAGCAGCGCCCGGCTGCTCAGCGCTCGGTGAAACGCCCGACAGTTGCGGTCGGTCCAGTCCATCATGGGCGCCACGGA
>NZ_JACARP010000152.1:0-208 GCF_013386595.1 Brevundimonas sp. P7753
CGATCGACTGGGCCAGAATGCCGTAAGCATCCGCGCCCTGAGTATAGATGGCGCCGTCATTGTCGACATCGACTCTGCCGGCTTTATTGCCGCTTCCACCTGTGCCGCCCAGCGACAAGGAGGAAATGATGCTGCCCTTGGCGACCACGCCGGTCTGAAGCGTAAAGACAGACGAGCCATTACCGCCCCCGCCGCCCAGCGACTGGGC
>NZ_JACARP010000152.1:219-535 GCF_013386595.1 Brevundimonas sp. P7753
CGATACCGCCCGAGCCGCCGATATTGCTGACAAAGCGTTTGGATTCCTTGTCACCGCCAGCCGCAAGAATGGTCAGCGACAGGACCATACCGCCGTCACCGCCGCCACCGCCGATGCTGTTGGCGCTGATGCCCGCTGCGCCCGCGCCCTTGGTGTAGATCAGACCGGTATTGGTCACATCGACCAGATCGCCGGCGCCGCCTTCACCGCCGCGGCCACCGATGTTGAGCTCCATGGCATTGTTTTCGTCCCAGCCCTGAAGCGTCGCCGCCACAGCCGAGCCGCCAATACCGCCACCGCCGCCAATCGACTGGGC
>NZ_JACARP010000153.1:0-1428 GCF_013386595.1 Brevundimonas sp. P7753
TCGCCGCCGGCCAGGTCCAGCTCGGCCTCGGAACAGCCCTCCTCGATCAGATAGGAGTCCATCTCCGTCTGATCCTTCAGGTAGCGGCTCTGCTTGCCCTTGGAGACCTTATAGAGCGGCGGCTGGGCGATGTAGACGTGGCCGCGTTCGATCAGCTCCGGCATCTGACGATAGAAGAAGGTCAGCAGCAGGGTGCGGATGTGGGCGCCGTCGACGTCGGCGTCGGCCATCAGGATGATCTTGTGATAGCGCAGCTTGTCGGCGTTAAAGTCGTCGCGGCCGATGCCCGTGCCCAGCGCCAGGATCAGGGTGCCGATCAGCTCCGACGAGAGCATCCGGTCAAAGCGCGCGCGCTCGACGTTCAGGATCTTGCCACGCAGGGGCAGGACGGCCTGGTTCTCGCGGTTGCGCGCCTGCTTGGCCGAGCCGCCGGCGGAATCGCCCTCGACGATGAAGAGTTCGGACTTGGCCGGATCGCGTTCCTGACAGTCGGCCAGCTTGCCGGGCAGGGAACTGATCTCCAGCGCCGACTTGCGCCGCGTCAGGTCGCGCGCCTTGCGGGCGGCTTCGCGGGCCGACGCCGCCTCGATGATCTTCGAAACAATAAGCTTGGCTTCGACCGGGTGTTCCTCGAACCATTGCGACAGGCCTTCGGAGCACAGGTTCTCCACCGCCGGACGCACCTCGGAGGAGACCAGCTTGTCCTTGGTCTGGGAGCTGAACTTGGGGTCCGGCACCTTGACCGACAGGACGCAGGTCAGGCCTTCGCGGGCGTCCTCGCCGGTCGGCGCGACCTTCTCCTTCTTGGCCAGGCCCGAGCTCTCGATATAGGCGCCCATGACGCGGGTCAGCGAGGTGCGGAAGGCCGACAGGTGGGTGCCCCCATCCCGCTGCGGGATGTTGTTGGTGAAGCACAGCATGGTCTCGTGGTAGCTGTCGTTCCACCACAGGGCCAGGTCCAGCTCGATGCCGTCCTTCTGGCCGCGAATGACGATGACGTCCTTCAGGATCGGGGTCTTGGACTTGTCGAGGTGGCGCACGAAGGCTTCGACGCCGCCCTCGTAGTGCAGCAGGATCTCGACCGGCTCGGCGCCGCGATGGTCGGCCAGCTTGATGACCACGCCCGAGTTCAGGAAGGCCAGCTCGCGCAGGCGGTGTTCCAGCGTCTTCAGGTCGAAGTCGATGTGGCTGAAGGTCGTGACCGACGGATAGAAGGTGACTTCGGTGCCGCTCAGCGGCTGACCGGCCTTTTCGCCCTCGGTGCGGATCGGGGCGTCGCCGGTGATCACCAGGGACTTGACCGTGTCGCCGCGCTCGAAGCGCATCTGATGCGCCTTGCCGTCGCGATAGATCTTCAACTCCAGCCAGTCGGACAGGGCGTTGACCACGGACACGCCCACGCCGTGCAGGCCGCCGGACACCTTGTCG
>NZ_JACARP010000154.1:0-6579 GCF_013386595.1 Brevundimonas sp. P7753
CGTTCGGGTCGCGGGCAGGGGGCGTCAGCGGCGCGATCTCGGCCTCGACGATCTCGGGCTCTTCGAACTGCAGCAGGAACTGCACGCTGGGGTCGTAGAAGCGGGTCACGGCCGAATAGGGCATGGCCAGGACCTTGGGCATGCCGCCGAACTTCAGCATGATCGAGAAGCGGTCGTGCTGGACGTCCAGGTCCCAATACTGATGCTGCAGGACGATGGTCATCTCGTCCGGGTATTTGGCCAGCACGTCCGGCGGCACCGAGACGCCAGGCGCCCGTGTCTTGAACGTGATGTAGAAATGGTGCGCGCCGGGAATGCCGGCGGGCTCGGCGGCGCGTTCAAGCGCCGAGCGGACCACGCCGCGCAGGGCGTCCTGGGCGAGCTGCTCATAGAACATCTCGTCGACCGGGGGAGATTGATCCGTCATCGGAAGCCTCGAAACTGGGTACGCGCGACTGTTACCCGCGACAGGGGAATGACGGAAGATGGTGATTTGGGGAAAGTGGAGGGCTTCTGTTGGCAGGCGCCCTCCGGGCCCCGCCTGAGGAACTGATCCCTCAGGACTTAAGTGTTCGAAATCTACCGAACCGCATTACGCGGCGAGGCGGACTTCTCCAGCGAAGTTATCGTTCGCAGTTAGAAAATGGCCCGATACGGTGGGCCAAGACGGGCAAAAGCATCCTCTTTACACGTCCGTCGATGCTAGTCGGCCCCGCAGCTCCCGCCGATAACGCGGTGAGAGATTTGGTGGAGCCGCCGGGAATCGCACCCGGGTCCGGTCCGCTTATTACAGGCGCGTTTATCGCCATAGTCCGGGCGAACCCGGACATGACCAATATAGGCTCTCAGCCCGCGCGTTCCAAGGGCGCAGCGTCGTCTGCGTCGATTTTACAGTGGGATAGTCGATGAGGCCTATCTGGCTCGCGCGCGAACCAACCAGCAGGCGGCGGTGAAACGGGCGACGCCGTCGGCCACAAAGAGCGAGAAGGCCTGATTGACCGCGTCGATCACCCTGGTCCGGGTGGCTTCGTCCAGATCAGGCAGTATTTGGCCGACGCGCCCCATGCGTGCGGCATAGGTGGCGAGGTCGTCCGCCGACAGGGTGCAGGGCGCGTCGAGCGGCTGAATGTCGATGTCGCGCCATGACGGCTCCAGAATGGCGCGCACCCGGTCGGCGTCGGCGAAGGCGAACTGGCCTGGGGCTGAAGGATCGCGGGGCTCAAGTTTGGGCAGGTAGGGGGCAGCGGCCTGCTCGGCGGCGACCATGAAGGGATTTTCCACCGTACCGCGCCAGGCGATGAAGGTCAGATCGCCTCCGTCACGAACGGCCCGGCGCAGATTGGCGAAGGCCTCCGCCGGGTCATCGAAGAACATGACGCCGAAGCGCGAGATGACGGCGTCGAAGCTGTCGGGGGCGAAGGCATGGCCTTGTGCGTCCCCGGCGATGAACTGGGCGTTGGCCAGGCTCTCGGTCTCGGCGCGACGGCGGGCGGCGGCGATCAGGGGCGCCGAGATATCCAGTCCGGTGCATTGCCCGGCGGGCGCCAGTCGTCGGGCGGCTGCCAGGGTCGTCGCGCCTGCCCCGCAACCGATATCGAGGATGTTGCGGGCGCCGCCGGCTGCGACTTCGTCCGCCAGCAGGCGCTCAAACGGCAGGAACAGGCGGTCCAGAAGCTGCTGCTGCTCGACCCATACCTCGCCGCCGCGTGAGTTCCACAGCGCCGATTGCGTTTGATTGGGCGGGATAGGCGATTGGGTCATGGCGGCGTCCTTGTATCTGGTCTCGGTCCGCGCGACGATACGACTTCAAGCCCACTTGAGGTCAACCGTGAAGCTGCTGGATATCGGCGAGGTGGCGGAGCTGTGCGGATTGCCCGCTTCGACGCTGCGATTCTATGAGGAAAAGGGACTGATCGCCTCGGTCGGGCGGCGCGGCTTGAGGCGGCTGTTCGACGGGGAGGCGCTGGACCGGCTGTCGCTGATCGCCCTCGGGCGCTCGGCGGGTTTCTCGCTGGACGAGATCGGAGACATGCTGGGTCTCGACGGTCCGCCGCGGATTGATCGGGCCAGGCTGGCGGACAGGGCGGATGAGCTGGATCAGACGATCCGGCGGCTGACCGCCCTAAGCAAAGCCCTGCGTCATGCAGCGGAATGTCCGGCGCCCAGCCATATGGAGTGCCCGACGTTCAACCGCTTGCGGCGGGCGGCGGTGGCGCGGGGCGCGAGGCTAGATCCCCGGCGAAACGCGCGCCCAGTCCGAGGTCTGATTCCTGAACCAGGTCAGCTGGCGCTTGGCGTAGTGGCGGGTGGACAGGCGGATGGCGGCGACGGCCTGGTCCAGGGTTGTGGCGCCCGACAGATGGGCGGCCAGTTCGGGGACGCCGACGGCCTTCATGGCGGGCAGGGTCGGGTAGAGGTTGCGGGCGAGCAGGGCGCGGACCTCGTCCAGGGCGCCGTTCTGGATCATCTGGCTGACCCGGACGTCGCAGGCGGCGTAGAGGCGGTCGCGGGGCGGCTCGACGACGAGGGCCTCATAGGAACCCGGCGCCAGCAGGGGCTTGGTGTCGGCCTTCCAGTCGCTGAGCGCGCGCCCGGTGGCCTGGGCCACGGCCAGGGCGCGGATTAGGCGCTGGCGGTCGCCGGGGGTGATGGCGGCGGCGGCGGTCGGATCGACCTCGGCCAGGCGGCGACGGAAGGCGGCTTCGCCCTCAAGGTCATAGGCGGCCTGGACCGTGTCGCGGACGGCGTCGGGCACGGCGGGAATGTCGGCCAGGCCGCGCGTCAGGGCGTTGAAATAGAGGCCGGTGCCGCCGACCAGCAGGGCGGGGCGGTCCTGAGCGGTCAGTTCCTCCAGCAGCGGCATGACGGCGCGGGTCCAGCGGCCGACGGACCAGGATTCTGCGGCGTCGGCGACGCCGTAGAGGCGGTGTTCGGCGCGGGCTTCGTCCTCAAGCGAAGGGCGGGCGCTGAGGATGCGCAGGTCGACGTAGAGCTGCTGGCTGTCGGCGTTGATGATGACCGCGCCGGTCTTCGCCGCCATGTCCAGCGCCAGACGCGACTTGCCCGAGGCGGTCGCGCCGGCGATCAGGGTGAGGCGGGGCGTTTTGGTCAAAGGAACAGGCTCGCGAACAGGACCAGAGGGCGATAGAACGCCCGCGACCGGCCCGGCAAGGGCCAAGGAGCAGAGCCTTGATCGACCGCACCGCTGTAATCGCCGCCCTCGACGCCGTTGTGGACCCGAAATCGGGGCAGGGGCTGGTCGCCGCCGGCCTGGTTCAGGGGCTGACGGTGGCCGAGGACCGAGCCGGCTTCGTCATGGAGGTTCCGGCGGGTGAGACGGCCATCTACGCCCCCGTGCGCGACGCGGCCGAGGCGGCGTTGAAGGTCATGCCGGGCATGGCGCGGGTCTCGGTCGTGCTGACCGCCGAGGCCGTGGCGGCTGCGGCTCCCCGTCGCACGGCGGGCCTGTCGAAGGCTGCGACCGATCAGGGACGAGCCAAGGCGCCGGTTCCGACCGAGCGTCCGGCCCATGTGAAGCGGGTTCTGGCTGTGGCCAGCGGCAAGGGCGGGGTCGGCAAGTCGACAGTGGCGGTCAATCTGGCGGCGGCGCTGGCGGCGAGGGGCCTGTCGGTCGGTATTCTGGACGCCGACGTCTATGGACCGTCGCTGCCGACCATGCTGGGGCTGTCGGGCCAGCCGGCCTATGTGGACGGGGCCATCGTGCCGCACGTCGCGTTTGGGCTGAAGGCCATGTCGGTGGGCCTGTTGACCAAGGCTGACGACGCCATGATCTGGCGCGGGCCGATGGCGTCGCAGGCCATCACCCAGATGCTGACCCAGACGCGGTGGGGCACGGAAGACGCGCCGCTGGACGTGCTGGTGGTGGACCTGCCACCCGGCACCGGCGACGTGCAACTGACCCTGATCCAGAAGACGCCGCTGGACGGGGCGGTTATCGTCTCGACCCCGCAGGAGGTGGCGCTGGCCGATGCGCGTAGGGCGCATACCTTGTTCCAACGCGTCAACGTGCCGACCCTGGGCCTGATCGAGAACATGAGCGGAGACGTGTTCGGGCGCGGCGGGGCCGAGGCCGAGGCGGCCCGGCTGGGCGTGGCCTTCCTCGGAGACCTGCCGCTGGACGCGACCCTGCGTCAGGCGGGGGATGAGGGCCGACCGCTGGTCTCGGCGGAGCCGGACGGCGAGGTGGCGGCCCGGTTCGCGGCGGTTGCGGCCAAGGTGGCGGAAGGTCTTGGCCTCTAGGGACGGGGAGCGGGTTGGCTATTGCACTGCATCAAGAAAAAACAGTGCAATTGGTGCCATCAGCGGCGGCGGCTTTGGTCCCGCTGATCTCGGCCTGAGCCGGGAGGGAGCGGGACCGGATCACGGCGTCAGGCACGATTTTCGGAAAGGTCTGAGCCGGGGGCCTGGGCGGACCGGGGCGGGCGGTGATGTCAAAGAACAGCCCGCAGTCTGAGCTGATCCGGCGCCTGGGCGAGCAGATGACGCTGGTCGCCAGCTCTAGGGCTGTCTTTTCAATGGTTTGCGTCTGCGACTTGTGATGGCTGCACGGCGATAGCGTGCACATCCGGGTCTTTGTCAGACGTAAGCGAGGCGGCTTCGCCGAGGCGAAGCGCCGACCCTCATCCGGCCCTGCGGGCCACCTTCTCCCACCGGGAGAAGGAAGCCAGCCAGGCGAAGGAAGGCGATTTAGACGTCCAGATCCGCCACGGCGAAGCGGGCGTTTTCCTGGATGAACTGGTAGCGGGCCTCGGCCTTGCGGCCCATCAGGCGTTCGACCAGATCCTCGATCTCTTCCTCGCTGTCGGGCAGGGAGACGCGCGCCAGGGTCCGTTTCTTCGGGTCCATGGTGGTCTCTTTCAGTTGCGAGGCCATCATCTCGCCCAGGCCCTTGAAGCGCCCGATCTCGACCTTCTTGCCCTTGAAGACGGTGGCCAGCAGCTCGTCGCGGTGGGCGTCGTCGCGGGCGTATTCCGACAGGGGGCCGGCCGAAATCCGATAGAGCGGCGGCAGGGCCATGAAGAGGCGACCCTGACGGATCGTCTCGGGCATGGCGCGATAGAAGAAGGTGATCAGTAGGGCCGCGATGTGGGCGCCGTCCACGTCGGCGTCAGTCATGATGACGATACGCTCGTAGCGCAGGTCTTCGATGTTGAAGCGGCTGCCGGGCTGCACGCCCAGGGCCAAGGCCAGATCCGACAGTTCGATGTTCTGACGCAGTTTGTCCGCCGTGGCCGAGGCGATGTTCAGGATCTTGCCGCGCAGGGGCAGGATGGCCTGGGTGGTGCGGTCGCGCGCCTGCTTGGCCGAGCCGCCGGCCGAGTCGCCCTCGACGATGAACAGTTCGGTGCCTTGCGCCGATTGACGCGAACAGTCCGACAGCTTGCCCGGCAGGCGCAGCTTGCGGGTGGCGGCGGCGCGCTGGACTTCCTTGTCCTTGCGGCGGCGCAGGCGGTCCTCGGCGCGGTCGATGACGAAGCCGAGCAGGGCGTTGGCCTGCTTCGGGCTTTCAGTCAGCCAGTGGTCGAAGGGGTCGCGCAGCAGCTGTTCGGTCAGGCGCTGGCCCTCGGGCGAGGACAGGCGGTCCTTGGTCTGGCCCTGGAATTCCGGGTTGCGGATGAAGACCGAGATCAGGGCGCCGGCGTTGGCGATGACGTCCTCAGCCGTGATCTGGGCCGCGCGCTTCTCGTTGATCAGCTCGCCGTAGGACTTCAGGCCCTTGACCAGGGCGGAGCGGAAGCCGGCTTCGTGCGTGCCGCCGTCGGGGGTCGAGACGGTGTTGCAGTAGGAGCCGATGAAGCTGTCGGCGTCGCCGAAGCCGATGGGCGACCAGGTGACGGCCCATTCCAGAGCGCCCGCCTCGCCCTTGCGCTCGGCGCGGCCGGCGAAGACGGGGGTGACGGTTTCCAGCTCGCCCACGCGTTCGGCCAGGGCGTCGGCCAGACCGCCGGGGAAGTGCAGGGTGGCCTCAGCCGGGGTGGCGTCGGTGATGCGTTCCGGGGCGCAGGTCCATTTGATCTCGACGCCGCGGAACAGATAGGCCTTGGCGCGGGCCATGCGGTAGAGGCGGGCGGGCTTGAAGGCGGCGCCGACGCCGAAGATCTGCTCATCCGGATGGAAGCGGATCAGGGTGCCTTTTTTCTTCGACGGGCCGATCTGCTGGATGGGGCCGAGGACCAGGCCGCGACTGAAGGACTGGCGCCATTCGAAGCCGTCGCGCCAGACGGTGACGTTCAGATGGTCCGACAGGGCGTTGACCACGGAGACGCCGACGCCGTGCAGGCCGCCGGAGGTCTCATAGGCCTTGCCCGAGAACTTGCCGCCCGAGTGCAGCACGGTCATGACGACTTCCAGGGCCGACTTGCCGGGATGTTTAGGGTGGGGGTCGACCGGGATGCCGCGGCCGTCGTCGCGAACCGACAGGAAGCCGTCGGCGTCCAGATCGACGGTGATCAGCTTGGCGTGGCGGGCCACGGCTTCGTCCATCGCATTGTCGAGGACTTCGGCGAAGAGGTGGTGCAGGGCGCGCTCGTCGGTGCCGCCGATATACATGCCGGGGCG
>NZ_JACARP010000016.1:0-35494 GCF_013386595.1 Brevundimonas sp. P7753
CCTCCGCCGCCTCCGGCCAAGCCGGCTGCGCGTCAGTTCGTGGTCTACTTCGACTGGGATCGCTCGGACCTGACGGCTGAAGCCCGTTCGGTGGTGACGCAAGCCGCCAACTACGCCAAGTCGGGCGCTCCGACCCGCGTCCTGATCGTCGGTTACACCGACACCTCGGGTTCGCCTGCCTACAACCTCGGCCTGTCCAACCGTCGTTCGCGCACCGTTGCGGACGCCCTGGTCGCCCAAGGCGTCAACGGCGGCGTGATCGCCCTCGACGGCAAGGGTGAAACCAACCTGGCCAAGCCGACGGCCGACGGCGTGCGTGAGCCGCTGAACCGTCGCGCCACCATCGACATCAACTTCTAAGGTTCAGAGGGATCGGTTTAGGCCGGTCCCGATGACCTCGAAGGTCGATAAGATTGAGGGCGGTCGATCCATTCGGGTCGACCGCCCTTTTTCTTTGTTCATGATCTGGCCGACGACTGACAAACGTCATACTCGGTCGGTATCTCGCTCCGATTGCATCAAGAGGATGAGCGCATGCGCGTCGCAATGATCGGCACCGGCTACGTCGGGCTTGTTTCCGGAGCCTGTTTCGCCGACTTCGGCCATGTCGTGACCTGCGTTGACAAGGATGCGGCCAAGATCGACCAGTTGAACGCCGGGCGTATGCCGATCTTTGAGCCGGGGCTTGAGGATCTGGTCGCCGCCAACGTCCGCGATGGGCGCCTGTCTTTTGCACTGGACGGGGCCGAAGCGATTCGCGCGGCGGACGCGGTCTTCATCGCAGTCGGCACGCCGTCACGACGCGGCGATGGTCACGCTGACCTGTCCTATGTCTATGCCGCCGCAGAAGAGATCGCCGACCTGATCAACGGCTTTACGGTCATCGTCACCAAGTCGACGGTTCCGGTCGGCACCGGCGACGAGATCGAGCGCATCATTCGCGCCCGCCGACCCGACGCGGATTTCGCCGTGGTCTCCAACCCGGAGTTTCTTCGCGAAGGCGCGGCCATTGGGGACTTCAAGCGCCCTGATCGCGTTGTCGTCGGCATCGAGGACGAACGGGCCCGCCCGGTCATGACCGAGCTCTACCGTCCGCTGAACCTCAACGAGACGCCGATCCTGTTCACCGGCCGTCGCACGTCGGAACTGACCAAGTACGCCGCCAACGCCTTCCTGGCGCTGAAGATCACCTTTATCAACGAGATGGCCGACCTGTGCGAGAGCCTGGGCGCCGACGTGCAGCAGGTGGCGCGCGGCATTGGCCTGGACAATCGCATCGGGTCCAAATTCCTGCACGCCGGACCGGGCTACGGCGGCTCCTGCTTCCCCAAGGACACCCTGGCCCTGGTGCGCACGGCGACCGACGCCGGATCGCCGCTGCGCTTGATCGAGACCACGGTCGAGGTCAATGACGCGCGCAAGAAGGCCATGGCGGATCGCGTTGCGCGGGCGCTGGGCGGCGCGGACCTGAAGGGCAAGACGGTCGCCCTATTGGGCCTGACCTTCAAGCCTAACACCGACGACATGCGTGACGCCCCGTCGCTGGACGTGGCGCCGGCCCTGATCGCCATGGGGGCGACGGTCCAGGCCTTTGATCCCGAGGGCATGCATGAGGCGGCCAAGATGTTGGACGGCGTCGTCTTCCGTGACGGCCCCTATGACGCGGTCGAGGGCGCCGATGTGGTGGTCATCATGACGGAGTGGGACCAGTTCCGGGCTCTGGATCTGGATCGTATCAAGCTGCTGCTGAAGCAGCCGGTCATGGTCGATCTGCGAAACGTCTATCGCCCCGAGGATATGAAGGCGCGCGGCTTCCGCTACAGCTCGATCGGTCGACCCGAGAGCGCTCGCTGAGCCCGAACGCAACAAAAAAGGGCGGCGCAGATGCGCCGCCCTTTGTCGTTCCAGCCGAAGCCAAAGCCGAAAATCAGCCCGTGAACGGACGGATCAGGATTTCGACGCGACGGTTCTTGGCCTTGCCCTCGGCCGTGTTGTTGTCGCCAATCGGGTTGCGCGCGCTGTTGCCGGCGACATAGAGGCGTTCGCGGATCACGCCGTTTTCCATCAGATAGGTGGCGACCGACGAGGCGCGGCGCTCCGACAGAGGCTGGTTGATGGCGTCGCCGCCCGAGGAATCGGTGTGGCCGATGACATCGATCATCGAACGATCATATTCCTTCAGCACGCGCGCTACATCAGCCAAGACGGGCAGGAAGCGGGTGTCGATTGAGGACTGGTTGGTGGCGAAGGTCACGTCGGACGGCATGCGCAGCACCAGGGTGTCGCCCTGACGCGCCACGCCGACGCCGGTGCCGGACAGTTCGGCTTCCAGCGAGCGCTGCTGACGATCCATGTACTGACCGACGCCTGCGCCTGCCAGGGCGCCGACGCCGGCGCCGATCAGGGCGTTCTTACGGCCCTGTTCGCCGTTCGAGGTGTTGGTCAGATAGCCCAGAAGGGCGCCGCCCAGGGCGCCGGCGATGGCGCCCGTGCCGGTGTTGTTGCGGTTCGGGGCCGTGCTGTAGGGATCGGTCGTGGTGCAGGCGGTCGCGCCCAGAAGGGCGGCAAGGCTGATGCTGGCGACGGCGAGTTTGGCGCGCATGAAATTAGTCTCTCGATTTGCAGGAACTGGGGACAGAACGCGGCGCTACAGTGAAGGTTCCGACCTGTATGTCGCGTGAACAGCCGCGACATCGGGGGTTCCGGTTGACCACCCGACGCGCCATGACCATTTGTAGTCCTACAGCCGGCGTCCTTGCCGCTTCAGGGAGGACGCGGACGGCTGAGGTCGCTTGTTTGCGAGGGCCCCATGACGACGCGCACCATCCTGTTTGACAGCCCCTTTCTGCTTGGGTTCGACCACACCCGCGCCCTGATCGACCGCGCGGCCAAGGCGGCGGCCGAGAGCTACCCCCCCTATAATGTCGAGCAGGTCGGCGAGGCGGCGGTGCGCATCAGTCTGGCTGTGGCCGGCTTTGCCCCGGAGGAACTGGCCATCACCCTGGAGGGCCGCCAGCTGACGATCGCCGGCAAGCGCGACGACGCCGGCAAGGGCGAACAGGCCTTCCTGCATCGCGGCATTGCGGCGCGCGGCTTTGTCCGCAGCTTCGTCCTGGCGGACGGGCTGGAGGTCGCTGAGGCGCGCCTCGAACACGGCCTGCTGCATGTGGACATGGTTCGTCCCGAGCAGGAGCGGCAGGTCCGCCGGATTCCCATCACGACGGGCTGAGCATGCCGTCGAACCGCCCGGCGCGCCGGGCGTTCAGTCAAGCGTAAGGAGGCGGTCCTATGACGCCGATGATGAACAAAAAAGACTTCGCCGGCCTCGGCGCCCCAGACCTCGTCTATGTGCGCGCGATCCGCGCTTCGGACGTGATGGCGGACGCCCACATCGAGGCTCCGGGCATCGAGATTGATCCCGAACAGATCCTCTATGCGGTTCACGGCGCCGACGGCGAACGGCTGGCGGTCATGCTGGACCGCGAGACGGCCTTCGCCGCCGCCGCCGCACACGAGCTGGAACCCGTCTCGGTTCATTGATTCAGGGCGCTACCGGGCTTCTTGGGGCGCTACCGGCCTCACGGCCTGCTTGAGCGCATTCCTTGTGCGCTATCGGCCGTTTCAACTTGAGTGCATCCTTGGCGCCCTACCGGCCAGTCAGCCTGCTTGAGCGGGTCTGCGCTATTGGCCTGTCTTCGTGCGCCGCGTGATCAGGCGGCCGCGACAGGGGCGTCCTTGACGAACAGGGCGCGGACGGCATCGACGCTGCGGGCCTGACGCAGGTGTTCGCGCAGGTGCGGCGAACGCATGGCGCGCGACACGGCCGCCAGGGCGCGCAGGTGTTCGGCGCCCGCGTTCAGCGGGGCGAAGAGGGCGAACAGCAGATCGACGGGGCGATCATCGAGCGATTCATAGGCCACCGGCGTTTCAAGCCGCACGAAGACGGCGCAGACGCGGTCCAGACCCGCAACCCGGGCGTGGGGCACGGCGACGCCGGACCCCAGTCCCGTCGAGCCCAGGGCTTCGCGCTCCAGCAGGGCGTCCAGCGCCCGGCCTTCATCGATGCCCAGGGCGATGGAAGCGGCCTCGGCCACCGTATGAAGCGCCTGGCGCTTGGATGAGACGCCGCCCCGCAGGACGATCCCGCCTGACGACAGCAAATCAGCGATGTCCATGATGACCCCGAAGCTCAAACCCGACATTGCGGAAGGGCGGGCGTCTTCTAGCGCCTTCGCCCTCCGCGTGGAAGCGCCTTACGATCCGGCGCCGTTTGTCGTCTTGAGCGTGCGCTCGGGATCGATCCAGCCGACGTTGCCGTCCGGGCGGCGATAGACGACCGCCAGACCGCCATGGGCGGCGTTGCGGAACATGACGATCGGATAGCCGGTCATGTCCAGTTCCAGCACCGCACGACCGACCGTGATGGTGCGGATTTCCGACTCGGTTTCGGCGATGACCATGCCCACGGGCGGGGGCTCATCGGGCGTTCCAGCCTCGCCGAAGGCGTCGTCCTCGACCGTGTCGGGATTGCGGAAGACGGTCATGGCGGCGACTTCACGCGCCGCGTCTTCGGTCTTCTCGGGCGACAGGCCCTTGGGACCGATGTGGTGGTCCTTCAGGCGGCGCTTGTAGCGACGAACCCGCTTCTCCAGCTTGTCCAGGCTGTCGGAGAAGGCGGCCTGGGCGTCGCCGCCGAAGCCCGTAGTCACCAGGCTCTGGCCTGAGGCCAGGCGGACCCAGCAGTCGACGCGGAAGCCGTGGCGGTCCTTGGACACCACGACCTCGGCGTCATCGCCGCCACGGGCGAAATACTTGCCGATTCCCTCTTCGAGTTCCTGGGAGATGCGCGAGCTTAGCGCTTCGCCGACATCCACTTGCTTGCCGCTGACTTGGATCTGCATAGGCATAGAACGCGACGGGTTGCGTTTGGTGTCAACGCCGATCACCGATTTGTGGTGACGCTTCGCCGCAGCGTGATCAGCCGGCCTTCATCAGGCGGCGTCTCTGGACAGAGGACGGAATTCTAAGGGCTTCCCGGTATTTGGCCACGGTGCGTCGGGCGATGTCGATGCCGGTTTCATTGAGGATCTCGACGATCCGGTCGTCGCTCAGCACGTCGCCGTCTGCGCCTTCGCTGTCGATCATGGCCTTGATCCGATGGCGGACGGCTTCGGCGGAGTGCAGGGCGCCGCCGTCCGACGACTGGATGGCGGCGGTGAAGAAGAATTTTAGCTCGAAAACCCCGCGCGGGGTCGAGACATACTTGTTCGATGTGACGCGGCTGACCGTCGATTCGTGCATGCCGATGGCGTCGGCCACGGTCTTCAGGTTCAGCGGGCGCAGGAACTCGACGCCGAAGGCCAAGAAGGCGTCCTGCTGGCGCACGATCTCGGAGCTGACCTTGAGGATGGTCTTGGCTCTCTGGTCCAGCGACTTGACCAGCCAGCTGGCCTGGGCGGCGCACTCGGCCACGAAGGTCTTTTCAGTTTCCGACCGGGCGCCCGCGGCGACCACGCCGTGATAGCGCTTGTCCATCAAGAGGCGGGGCAGGGTCTCGCTGTTCAGTTCGACGCGCCAGCCGCCCGCCGGGTCGGGACGGACATGGACGTCGGGCACGACCGTCTGGGCCGGCTCGCCGCCGAAGCCGGCGCCGGGACGCGGCGTCAGGCCCTTCAGCTCGGCGATCATCTCGTTCAGGTCTTCGCCATCGACGCCGCAGACCTTGCGGAGGGCGGGCAGGTCGCGCCGCGCCAGCAGCTCCAGATTGTCGAGCAGGGCTTCCATGGCCGGGTCGAAGCGGTTGCGTTCGACCAGTTGCAGCTTCAGGCATTCGGGGGCCGAGCGGGCCATGACCCCGGTCGGCTCGAAGCCGTGGCAGACGGCCAGGACCGCCTCGATTCGCGCCAGATCGACGCCCAGGCGGTCGGCGAATTCCTGAAGCTCGCCGCGCAGATAGCCGCCCTCGTCGGTGGCGTCGATCAGGGTCAGGGCGATGGCGTGTTCGGCGGGGCTGAATCCCGCGGACGAGGCCTGGGCCTGAAGATGCTCCCACAGGGTGGCGTCGCGCGTGTCGGGGCGCTCCATGTCCTCGCCGTCCATGCCGCCGCCGGCGCCGGCGCGCGACCAGTCGGACAGGCCGGGCTGTTCGCCTTCGCCCGCGTCGCGCTTGCGGTCGGCGTCGCGTTCGCCGGGGGCGTCGTCGTAGAGATCCTCGGTGCGCGCATCCATGGCGTGCTCGGCGTCGCCCGACGGCTCGGTGAACTGCAGTTCGCCGGCCTCGCCCGAGGCGGCGGCTTCCGCGGGTTCGGCAGGGCCGTCTCCGCCTTGGTCGCCCTCGTCGCGTTGCAACAGGGGGTTCTTTTCCAGCTCGGCCTCGACGTAGGCTTCCAGCTCGAGATTCGACAGTTGCAGCAGCTTGATCGCCTGCTGCAGCTGGGGCGTGATGACCAGCCCCTGACCCTGTCTGACCTCAAGCCTCTGACCGATCACGTCGTTTCAATCCCTCCCGCGAGCCTGTGGCCCGGTTCTTGCTGGGATCGTGAGGCAGAGAGTTTAACGTCGGGTGAGCGCCGCAGCCTATGGCCTGTGGCGCGTGGTCTGCGAGGCCGCGGCATTGCACCGCGCCAAGAAAAAAACAGTGCAATTGGTGCAATCGGCGGCGCGCGGGCGACGGCCAGGGATGCGTGGACGGCCGGGCTGAGCGGCGGTCTCGGCGTGGGGCGGGCGAAGGCGGCGGGGGACGATATCAAAGACCAGGACGCTGATCCTAGTCGATCCCGAAGCCCTGCGACCTATAGGGGCGCGAGCCGGCGTCCGTCCCTTGCCGGGCAAGGGATTGCGGGGACGGATTGTGATGCCCGAGGCGAGGCGGGCGCGCGATCCTCGGCGTCAGCCGAACATTTCGCCCAGATAGACGCGGCGGACCTCGGGGTCGCGAACGGCCTCGTCCGCCGTGCCTTCGAACAGGACCGAACCGGCCGAGATGATCGAGACGCGGTCGATGATGTCCAGGGTCTCGCGCACGTTGTGGTCGGTGATCAGCACGCCGATGCCCTGGCTGGACAGGTAGCCGATCACGTGACGGATGTCGGCGATGGCCAGGGGGTCGATGCCGGCGAAGGGTTCGTCCAGCAGCATGAAGCTGGGGCGGGCGGCCAGGGCGCGGGCGATCTCGACGCGGCGACGCTCGCCGCCCGACAGGCCGGTGGCCGGGGCCAGGCGCAGATGGTCGATGCGCAGCTCTTCCAGCAGGCGGGTCGTCTCGTCGCGGACGCCGGCGGCGGTCTTCTGATGCAGTTCGACCACGGCCTTGATGTTCTGCTCGACCGTCATGCCGCGGAAGATGGAGGCTTCCTGCGCCAGATAGCCCAGGCCCATGCGGGCGCGCTGGTACATGGGCTGCTGGGTGATCTCTTCGCCGTCCAGCCAGATCGAGCCGCTGTCGGCCGGGATCAGGCCAGTGATCATGTAGAAGCAGGTGGTCTTGCCCGCCCCGTTGGGACCGAGCAGGCCGCAGACCTCGCCGCGTTGGACGGTCAGGGACACGTCCTTGACCACCTGACGCTGGCCGAAGCTGCGGGCGATGTGCTCGACGCGCAGGCCGGTGTGGCGCGCCTCTTCAGCGGCGGGCGCGTCGTCGGCGTCCGCCTGATTGAGGTTGAGGGCTGAGAGTTCCTTGCGCGCCAAGCGGGGTCAGTTCCCTTGCGGATAGAAGACGCCCTGGACGCGGCCGTTTCCGCCTTCCATGCGGGCGCTCTCGGTGCGGACGTTATAGACGAGGCGGTTGCCGGTCAGGACGTTCTTGCCCTGGGTCAGGATGACGTCGCCCGTCACCACGACCTCGGCGTTGCCGAGGGTGTAGACGGCGCGGTCGCCGCGCATGCTCTGATCCGGGGTGACGAAATAGACGTTGCCGGTCGCTTCGACGCGGCTGAGGTCGCCGTTGGCGGTGACGCCGGTGATGGCGTCGGCGCGCAGGCGGTTGCCGCCCTGGGTCAGTTCGGCCCGACCGCGCAGGGAAAAGCCGTTGGGCGTGTATTCCCCGCCGTCGGCGCCGTACTGGACCGGCTGCTTGGAAGCGTCAGCACGGCTTTGCGCCCCTGATGCTGCGGGGACCGTCAGGGCTAGCAGCAGGGCGGCGCCTGCGATCATGGTGTTCGACTTGGACATGGTCATTTGCCGGATCCCGCGGGGTTGATGGTCCCGCTTATCTTGTTGTCGCCCTGGCCGCTGAAGACGACCCGCTGGCCTTGATCATAGATGGCATAGGACGAAGCGTTTATGGTTCCAAGAGGGCCTTGCCCCTGTACGCCCTTGTCGCCTGTCACCACGCCGGTGTTGGTGTCGACCACGGCTTCCGGCGTGGTCAGGACGAAGCCGGAGCCGCCGTCCGAAATCTTCACGTTCGGCCCGATCACCACCTTGCGGCCGGTCTCGATATAGGTGCCGCCGTCGGCGGTCAGTTCCGTCACCTTGCGTCCGCCGAGGTTCAGCTTCAGCAGGGGGCCGACCAGGCGGAAATGGCCGGTGGCCGGGTCGCGGATCGCCCCCTTGGCCCCGAGGACGAAGGAGCGCCCTTGCGCGTCCTGGCCGTGGAACATGGGGTTGTCGAGGCGGATTTCGCGACTTTCGCTGGCCTTGCGTTCGACCCCCGACATGACGGTGCGGAACACCGTCCAGGTCAGCGCCCCGCCCGCCAGCACCAGGATGACGATGGGCAGGAGGCGGCGATACAGCTTGACCCGGCGTGAGCGCGCACGCCAGCGCTCGCCGGCCTGGGCGACCCGGGCCTCGTCGGCGCGCTTGCGCGCTTCCTGGGCGTCGCGGTCGCTCATGCTGGTCCTCAGGCGTGCGCGAAGATGTCGATCTCGTCCCAACCGGCCAGGTCGAGACGCGAGCGCGTGGGCAGGAAGTCGAAGCAGGCGCGGGCCAGCTCGGCGCGGCCTTCGCGCTCCAGCATGGCGTCCAGCTTGGCCTTGATGGCGTGCAGATAGAGGACGTCCGATGCGGCGTAGTCCAGTTGGGCCTGGGACAGGACCGGCGAACCCCAGTCCGAGCTCTGCTGGGCCTTGGACATGTCCACGCCGGCCAGTTCGCGCGCCACGTCCTTCAGACCGTGACGGTCGGTATAGGTGCGGGCCAGCTTGGAGGCGATCTTGGTGCAATAGACCGGGCGGGTCTCGACGCCGAGGTGCAGGTCGAACATGCCGATGTCGAAGCGGCCGAAGTGGAAGAGCTTCAGCACCTTGGGATCGGCCAGAAGCCGCTTCAGGTTGGGGCAGTCATAGTCGGGGCGGCTCAGCCGCACGACATGGGCGTCGCCGTCGCCCGAAGACAGTTGCACCACGCACAGCGGATCGCGGCGGAAGCGCAGGCCCATGGTCTCGGAATCGATCGCAACCTCGGGGCCGAGGTCGAGGCCGTCGGGCAGGTCGCCTTCGTGCAGGTAAACGGTCATGCTCAGAAACTCGGGTGGTCGATCAGGGCGACAACATAGACGAACCGCGCGCTATCGCTAGGACGCAGCGCCAACCTTCGCCTTTATGGATGATGAAAGCAGGACTGAAATGACAAACGGCGCCGTATCCGTGGGATACGACGCCGCTTGAGAATGTGGTGCCCAGGAGAGGACTCGAACCTCCACGGCCGTTAAGCCACTGGCACCTGAAGCCAGCGCGTCTACCAATTCCGCCACCTGGGCCCGGTGGGTCGCCCCGCCGAGGCCCGGACTAATAGGGGGGACCTCGGGGCCGGTCAACAGGCTTTTTTCCGATCTCGGAAAAAACTGCACTGTTGACCAAACTCACGTGAAATCAGCGTTCTATCACGCCAGCCAGACCATCATCCGCGTGTCGGCGATCTCGCCGCGCGCCCGGCTGAAGGCGCGGCGGGTCTCGCCCGTATAGAGGAAGCCGGCCTTTTCCAGCACGCGGCCGGAGGCGGGGTTGTCGGCGAAGTGGCCGGCCATCAGGGCGCGGCGTTTCCAGCGCTTGGAGGCCCAGACCAGGGCACCTTCGAGGGCCTCGGTGGCGAAACCACGGCCCCAGAAGTCGCGACCGATCCAGTAGCCGGTCTCGGGCACCTTATCCTCGTTCTCGAACAGGCCGATGACGCCGACCGGCCCCAGGTCCTCGTGCTCGATGACGAAGGTGTTGGCGCGCTTGGGGTCCTGGGCGGCGACGTGCAGGACGAAGTCCTCGGCGTCTTCCACCTGGAAGGGGTGGGGCATGCGCTGGGTCATGCGCGCGATGTCGCGGTCGTTGGCCATGGCCGCGATACGGCTGACGTCCTGGGCGCCGGGCGCACGCAGGATGAGACGCCGGGTTTCGACGACGGGAGAGGTTTCAATCACGCACATGGGTCACGCCCCTTTGGTGCGACCGCCGTCCTTGTTCATCAGGGCTCGGGCGGTCAGCGAGGCGGGGAAACGCAAACGGGGAGCCTGGTGATCCAGACTCCCCGCGGAATATTTCCCTGGTCCGGATCGCGGCTTCTAAGAGCAACGCGATCCCGGATTTTGGTCCAGTTCGCGTTACTCGGCGGCCATAGCCTGAGCGTCGTCGTTGGCCGCGGCGAGAATCGACACGTAACAACGGCCACCACGTTTGGTGGTGAACTTCACAGCGCCGGTCGCCGTGGCGAACAGGGTGTGGTCGCGGCCCAGGCCGACGTTGTCGCCCGGGTGGAAGGTGGTGCCGCGCTGACGCACGAGGATGTTGCCGGCCAGCACGTGCTCGCCGCCATACTTCTTCACGCCGAGGCGCTTGGAGTGAGAGTCGCGACCGTTACGCGACGAACCGCCGGATTTCTTATGAGCCATCTTGCTGCTCCTCTTCTTGGGGCGCTACCGGCCATTCGGCCTATTTGAGCGCACCCTGACGATCTGGTCTGGCGCTGATCCAGCGCCGGCGAATAGCTTAGGCTTCGGCGCCTTCAGCCTTGGCGGCTTTCTTGGCGGGAGCCTTCTTGGCCGGAGCAGCCTCGGCTTCAACAGCTTCGACGCGCGGGGCGAGGCCACGGGCGCGAGCGTTGATTTCAGCCTTGGTCATCAGGTCGACCGTGCCGTCCCATTTGGCTTTCTCGCCGGCGCCTTCGATGCCGGTGATGCGCAGGACGGTTTCCATCTGACGATGGCCGTTCGTGCGGCGATAGCCCTGACGACGGGTCTTCTTGAAGATCTTGATCTTCTCGCCCTTGCGGGTTTCGACCAGGGTTGCAGCAACCGCCGCACCGTCGATCAGCGGAGCGCCGACCGTCACACCCTTGTCGCCGCCCAGCATGAGGACTTCACCGAAATTGACGGCAGCGCCAGCGTCGCCGTCGAGTTTCTCGACAACAATCACATCGCCCGGTTGGACCCGGTACTGCTTTCCGCCGGTCTTGATCACCGCGTACATTTGGAAGCCTCAGCGTGAACGCAAAAAAGAATGCGCCCGTCAGGAAACCCTGCGGGCGAAGAGCGGCGACATATACGGAAGGGCGAGCCAGAGTCAACGCGAAAGGGCGGCCTTCGGGGCTAAAACCCGTGCGCAGGCGGCGTTGCAGCGGCGATGTGGCCTGATTTGTCGCTGTTTCGCAATAGGAAGAACGCCCGCGTAAGAGAGGGGATTTGCGGCGGATTCGTTCAATCGGGCTCTCGACCGTTACAAAGTAACAGTATAAAGGGGCCGGAATGTCCCCGCCCGATCTCCAGCAGCCCGTCCTGATTTCCCTGCTGGGCGGGGGATTCGTCGCGGCCTTCCTGCATGCGGCCATGCCGACCCACTGGCTGCCCTTTGTTCTGGTGGGCCGGGCGCAGCGGTGGAGCCTGATGCGGGTCATGACTGTCGCGGTGACGGCGGGGCTGGCCCACATCGCCTCCACGGCCCTGGTCGGCTCGCTGATCGTGGCGGCGGGGCTGGCGTTGAACGCCTGGATCGGCGGCCTGCTGCCCCACCTGTCGGCGGCCCTGCTGTTTATCTTCGGCGCCTTCTATCTGGCGCGGGCCTCCTTGCAGAAGCCGATCACGGCGACGGGGCCTGAGGCCGAGGTTCCCGAGCCCGCCGTGTCGGACCGCGCCGCCTTCTGGGGGCTGGTGCTGATGATGGCGGTGACGCCGGGCGAGGTGCTGCTGCCCATCTATCTGTCGTCGGCGACCGAGGGCGTCACGGCCCTGGGCCTGCTGACCCTCAGCTTCGCGGCGGGGACGGTGCTGGGCATGACCTTGCTGTCCGCCCTGGCCAGCGCCGGATACTCCATCCTGCGGCTGGAGCGCTGGGCGCGCTATGAGGGCGCCATTCTCGGGATCTCCCTGATCGTCATCGGCTTGCTGGTGATGACCCATCAGCACTAGGTCCGATCCCTGGGCTGCTGATAGGTTATATATTTACATTCAATGACTTATGTTCGTTGTCGTTGACGCGGAGCGGCGGGCGGGCCTACAGGGGTTGCATGGCGCACGATCACGCACACGACCACGATCATTCCCACGCAGGGCATTCCCAGGCGGGGCACGCTCATGCGGGCCACGACCATTCGGGTCATGACCATGGCCACGGCCATTCGCACGGCATCGGCGGGCATCATCATGGGCCGGTGGATACGGGCGATTGGCGCTACGCCGTCGGTCTGATCGTCAACCTGGCCTTTGTGGTCTGCGAGTTCGGGGCCGGGGTCTGGGCCGATTCAGCGGCGCTGATGGCCGATGCGGGCCACAACCTGTCCGATGTTCTGGGGCTGGCCATGGCCGGCGGGGCGGCCTGGCTGGCGCGGCGCGCGGCGGGGCCGAAGCGCACCTACGGCTTTGGCAAGGCGACGGTGCTGGCGGCCCTGGGCAACGCCCTGCTGCTGATCTTCGCCTGTGGCGCCATCGCCTTTGAGGCCGTGCGGCGGCTGGCCGAGCCTGCGCCCGTCCAGTCCAGCGTCATCATGGTGGTGGCGGGCATCGGCTTCGTCATCAATCTGGGCACGGCCCTGCTGTTCATGAAGGACCAGCACAAGGACCTGAACGTGCGCGGGGCCTATCTGCACATGATGGCCGACGCCGCCGTGTCGCTGGGCGTGGTCATCGCCGGGGCGGTCATCCTGTTGACTGGATGGGCCGTGATCGACGCCCTGGTCAGCCTGGCCATCGTCGCCGTCATCATGATCGGGACCTGGGGTCTGCTGAAGGATTCGGTCAATCTGGCGCTGGACGCCGCGCCGAGCGGCGTCGAGGTGGCCGAGGTCCGCGCCGCCTTCCTGGCTCTGCCGGGCGTCAGCGCGGTGCACGACCTGCACATCTGGGGCCTGTCGACCACGGACACGGCCCTGACGGCGCATCTGGTCCACGACCGGCCCGACGCCGACGCGCTTCTGATTGAAGCACAGGCCGTGGCCCGCAGCCGCTTTGGCGTCAGCCACACGACCTTCCAGTTGGAAAGCGGCGCCTTGCCGGACTGCCCAACCTGCTGAGCTCACGCTTTCCTCCCCATTCCATGGGGAGGTGGCGCGGCGGCGAAGCCGACGTGACGGAGGGGGCGACTCCCCGTCAGCCTCTGCGCCGCCCCCTCCACCGCTACGCGGTCCCCCTCCCCACAAGTGGGGAGGAAAGCGCGCACCCTTTTCTTTCTTCTCTTGAAGCTCCATCTAGCCGCCCATGACCCAGAAGACTCCCGTCACCGTCCTCACCGGCTACCTCGGCGCCGGCAAGACCACCCTGTTGAACCGCATCCTCACCGAGGACCACGGCAAGCGTTACGCCGTCATCGTCAACGAGTTCGGCGAGATTGGCATCGACAACGACCTGGTGGTCGGCGCCGACGAGGACGTGTTCGAGATGAACAACGGCTGCGTCTGCTGCACGGTGCGCGGCGACCTGATCCGCGTCGTCTCGGGCCTGATGAAGCGCCAGCGCCCCGGCAAGCCGGCCTTTGACGCCATCATCGTCGAGACGACCGGCCTGGCCGATCCCGGCCCGGTGGCCCAGACCTTCTTCGTCGACGAGGAGGTCAAGGCCAAGACCCAGCTGGACAGCGTCACCGCCCTGGTCGACGCCAAGCACGTCATGGCGCGCCTGGATGATTCCAAGGAAGCGCGCGAGCAGGTGGCGTTTGCCGACCGCATCATCCTGAACAAGGTCGATCTGGCGACGGACGAGGAACTGGCCGCGGTCGAGCGCCGTCTGCGCGCCCTGAACCCGCTGGCGCCCATTATTCGCGCCGAGCGCGCCAATGTGCCGCTGGATCAGATCCTGGGCCTGCATGGCTTTGATCTGGAACGCATCGTCGAGGTCCGCCCCGACTTCGTGAACCCGCCGCACGGCGCCGAAGGCCACGTCCACGACGCCGACTGCGGACATGACCATGATCACGACCACGTCCATGACGAGCACTGCGGCCATGACCACGACCATGGACATGATCACGATCATCACGACCACGGCCCGCGCGGTCACGCCCACAACGACGACATCAAGGGCATCTCGCTGACGCTGGATCGCCCGCTGAACGGCGCCAAGTTCACCGCCTGGCTGGACAAGCTGCTGGGCGAGCAGGGGCAGAACATCCTGCGCGCCAAGGGCATCATCGACGTGGACGGTGAAGACCGGCGTCTGGTCTTCCAGGCTGTGCACATGATCCTGGAAGGCGACTTGCAGAAGCCCTGGGGCGACAAGGAACGCCGCTGGAGCCGCGCCGTCTTCATCGGCCGCGATCTCAATGAAGCCGAACTGAAGGCCGGTTTCGAGGCCTGCGCAGCATGAACCCGCCCCCTCGCGCGCGAGTCGAGGCCAAGGTGATCTACGGCACGCCCGAGTTCGAGATCGTCAAGGGCGGCGACCATGTGGTCTGCGCCGTCTCGGGCGCGGTCATCCCGCTGGACATGCTCAACTACTGGAGCGTGGAGTTGCAGGAAGCCTACGCCTCGGGCGCGCTGATGACCCAGCGCTGGGTCGAGACGCATAAGTAAGCTGTCGTTCTGAAACTGCCGTCATCCCCGCGAAGGCTGGGATACAGACGTCAGGAGCCTATGCTGGTTCGCATTTCAGAGGCGCAACCTCTGCCCGTTCTTGCCGCCTGGGTCCCCGCCTTCGCGGGGATGACGGCTAGAGGGTGGGCTGGCCCGCCAGCCAGTCCGTCATCACCTTCGCCAGCGCCTGCGGCTGTTCCAGCGGGATCATGTGGCCGCTGTCGGGGATGTGAACCAGGGTCGAGCCGGCGATGCCTCGGTGCAGTTCCTCGGCCTCATCCGGACCGCGCAGGCGGTCGGCGTCGGCGGCGATGATCAGGGTCGGCTGGGCGATCTCGTTCAGTCGGCCCAGGTCGCCGGCGCGGGTCATGGCTGACTGGCGATGGAAGACCTCGCCGCCCAGCCTCAGGCCCATGTCGCGGACGCGCGCGATCATGGCCTCATCGGTCGCCAGATCGGGATGAAGCGACGAGACGATGGCCGGGCGGCTCAGGCCCTTGAAGGCCTTCGGTGCGGCCTTCAGGGCGGAGCGGCGCTGGCGGATCAGCTCTTCGGTGTCGCCGCGCGCCGAAGTGGCGATCAGGATGAGGGCGCTGACCCGCTCCGGCGCGATCCGCGCCAGTTCGCGCGCCACATAGCCGCCCATGGAAAAGCCGACGGCGACGAAGCGGTCAGGCGCGTCGCTGAGGAGGGCGGCGGCCATGGTCTCGATGTCCTCGCCCCGGCTCAGGTCGGTGGCGACCAGAGGCCCGAACGGGGCCAGATCGTCGGTCATGGCGTCCCACAGAGTGGCGTCGGCCATGAAGCCGGGAATTAGCAGCAGGGTCATGGGCCGCTCTATAGGCCCGAAGCGCGACAGACGCGACGCGGGGCGCTATGAGGCGCGTCTGACTTTTCTCTCTGCCTGCGAGCCGACATGACGACCTTCTCCTTCGACGCCCAGGTCACCGCCGCCCTGTTCGACAAGACGGGCGCGATCTTCGCCCTGGGCGACGGTTCGGTGCGGTTCGAGAACGGCGCCCGCAGCGAGGTCCATGACGGCGCCATCCTGTGCGCCGCCGTCCACCCCTCGGGCGAGGGCGTCGTCACCGGCGGCGACGACGGCAAGGTGGTGTGGAGCCGCGAGGGCGAGGCCATGCTGCTGGCCACCGCCAAGGGGCAGTGGATCGACTCCATCGCCGCCTCGGCGGCTTCAGGCCTGATCGCCTTCTCGGCGGGGCGCACCCTGTCGGTGATCGACGTGAAGGATGTCGCCTTCCGCCGCGACTTTCAGCACGAGCGCACCGTATCCGGCGTGGCCTTCGACCCCAAGGGACGGCGCATCGCCACCGCCACCTATGGCGGGGCGGCCCTGTGGTACGCGCGCATCGAGCAGCAGCAGCCGGTCAAGCTGGCCTGGGCCGGGTCGCACCTGGCGGTGGCCTTCTCGCCCGACGGCGCCTTCGTCGTCACCTCGATGCAGGACGCGCAACTGCACGGCTGGCGGCTGAAGGATCAGAAGAACATGCGCATGGGCGGCTATCCGACCAAGGTGAAGAGCTTCGCCTTCATGGCCAAGGGCCAGCTGCTGGCGACTTCGGGCGCGCAGGGCGTGGTGTTGTGGCCCTTCATCGGCGCCAATGGCCCGATGGGGCGCGAGGCGACCGAGATCGGCTTTGACGAGACGACCCTGATCGCCCACGTCGCCGCCGCCGAACAGCATGGGCGACTGGCCGCGGGTCTGGACGACGGCCGCGTCTGGTGGGCCGATCCGGCGGGGCAGGGGCTGGCCTTCATCAAGGAAGACAAGGGCGCGCCCATCGTCGCCCTGGCCATGAGCGCGGGTTCGGCCCGCATTGCCTGGGCCGACGAAGACGGTCAGGCGGGCGTGGTCTCGCTGTAATCTCGCTTGCGCTGACGCTTGAGCCCGGCAGGATGGCGGCATGATCCGTGCGAAGACCCGCAAGCGGCGCCCGCTGCTGATCCTGCTGCTGATCCTGGCCCTGATCCCGATCGGCGGAGTGGTGCTGCATCGCTTCGTGCCGCCGCTGTTCACCGTCCTGATGGTCCAGCAGGCGGCGGCGGGTCACGGCATGGACTATCGCTGGCGCTCGCTGGACCATATCTCGCCGCGTCTGGTCGAGGCGGTGATCGCCGCCGAGGACGCCCGCTTCTGTCAGCACCACGGCTTTGACGTCGAGGCCATCCAGAAGGCGATGGAGGCCAATGAGCGGGCCGAGCAGCGCGGCTCGGACAAGCGGCGCGGCGCCTCGACCATCAGTCAGCAGACCGCCAAGAACGTCTTCCTCTGGCCCAGCCGCGACTGGGTCCGCAAGGGTCTGGAGGTCGGCTACACGGGTCTGATCGAGGCCGTCTGGGGCAAGCGGCGGATCATGGAGATGTATCTGAACGTCGCCGAATGGGCGCCGGGCGTCTATGGCGCCGAGGCCGCCTCGCGTCACTGGTTCAACAAGAACGCCGAGAACCTGACGGCGCGCGAGGCCGCCCGCCTGGCCGCCATCCTGCCCAGCCCGCGCCGCTATCGGGCCGCCGATCCCGGCCCCTATGTCCGCCGTCAGGCCAGTCGCATCCAGGCCGCCATGGGCACGGTGCGTCAGCAGGGGCTGGACGCCTGCGTTGATCGCTAGAGCCTGATGTTCGCTCTAAGGCGGCGTTAACCGTCGCCGTAGAGGCATCTTTTAACCGAAATCCGTCACGGTTCGCCGAAATGCGGACCTGCGTCCGCCGACGATTCCAGGTGGGGCCGACACGGTGAAGAACGGTTTGAGCCGACTGACGGGTGCGACGCGTCGTTTCGCGGCGGGCTTCATGGCAGGCACGCGCGGCAATGTGGCGATGATGTTCGCCCTGGCCCTGCCGGTGCTGCTGATGATCACCCTGGGCGCCATCGACATCCACCAGGCGTCAAAGGTCAGGGCCAATCTACAGGACGCGCTGGACGCCGCCGCCCTGGCCGCCGCCCGGACCCCGTTCACCGAAGACGCTGATCTCAACAATGCGGGCCTGGCCGCTCTGAAGGCCAATATGCCTTCCTATTTCGAGACGGACGAGAACGGCCAGCTGCTTCGGGACACCGCGAACTTCAGGCTGGATGGAAACACCATCATCGCCACGGCGAAGGTTCAGGTGAAGGTGCTGGTCGCCAACATCGTCCTGCCGCCCTACGGGACGCTGATGGATGATCGTCTGCCGGTCGGCAGCTCCTCTGAAGTGTTGCGCGCGTCGCGCAACGTCGAGGTTGCGCTGGTGCTGGATACGACCGGATCGATGGAGGACAGCATTGACGACTTGCATGCCGCCGCCCTGGAACTGGTTAAGATCGTGGTGCAGGATCAGCAAGAGCCCTTTTATTCCAAGGTAGCGCTCGCGCCCTACGCATGGGCAGTCAAGCTGGACGCCGACGACACGGCGCCGCACGGGACGCTGGCCAACGCCGCGCGCGGTTCCCTCAGGAAGGGGAGGCCGATCTCGGGAGCCAGCTGGCTGGAGGATGCGAAAGCCATTACCTCGGTCACCCGCGCCAATCCGGCGGAGATTCGCTCTAACGGCCATGGGCTGGTCAGCGGCGACAGGGTCCGAATCAACGATGTGAAAAACATCACCTCCTTGAACGGCAAGGTCTATCGGGTCACCAAGAGGGACGACAATAGGTTCACGCTAGACGGCGCCAGCACGAGCGGGTCGAAGGATGGGAGTGGCGGGACGTTCCAGAAATGCATCCTCTCGGATTGCTCTATTGTGATGACTTCTGAAAATCACGGACTTTCGGACGGAGAATACGTCTACATCAATGACCTGAAAGGTCTCGGTCGTCGTAGTTCAAGCTATACAAATATAAATAACAACCATTTCATTTCAAAGCGAGTTGACGCAAATCGGTTTGCTGTCGGTGCGGCTGGATATAATTACTACGATTATACGAGCGATGGGACCGCCTACTGCGCCTCACGCGGATGCGAGTATTTCGTTTTCAACAACACAAACGGTGGAATGACACGCCTCCCCGCCACCAACTGCGTCAGTGAGAGAACGGGGCGTGAAGCCTATACCGACGCGGCGCCGAGCGCCGCTTATGTCGGCCGGGTGTATTCGACGACCTGCAGTTCCGAGCCGATCCTGGGGCTCACCAGCAGTCGTGATGATTTGACGACCCGCATCAATTCGCTCAAGCCCGACGGCAATACGGCGGGTCAGATCGGCATCGGCTGGGGCTGGTATCTGGTTTCGCCCAATTTCGGTTCGATCTTCTCGGGTGACGCTCGGCCTGCGCCCTATGATCCGTTCAAGACGCTGAAGGCGGTGGTGATCATGACGGACGGAGAGTTCAATGCGCCCTACTGCCAGGATGTGGCGGCCAACACGGGCGGGCGCTCGAACAGTCGCATCAACTGCTCTGCCACCAATGGCGAGCCGTTCGCGCAGTCAGAGAAGATGTGCGCGGCCATGAAGGACGCAGGCGTCATCGTCTACACTGTCGGCTTCAATCTTGGGTCCAGCCGCGGCAGGCTGGGTATTGTCGACACTGCCGCCGATGTGATGGAGGTTTGCGCCACGTCCAAGGACAAGCATTTCTTCCTGGCCAACAGCGGCACAGATCTGAAGGACGCTTTCCAGGCCATTGGCCGCGACATCACCCGGCTGCGCATCGCACGCTGACGCGGCGACGGGCGGACCAGCAAAAAAGGGCCGGCGGATCGCTCCGTCGGCCCTTTCCTTGTTCTGGGGATGCGTCTTCCGCCTAGATCAGGCGGATCTCCTTCAGGCGCTCCATCAGGAAGTCCTCGGCCAGGATGGTCTTGCCGGCATAGCGGTCCGGGTTTTCCGGGGTAATGGTCGAGGGCAGGGTCTCGATCGGGAAGTCCGGGTTGAAGTGCAGGAAGAAGGGCGTCGAGTAGCGGGCGAAGCCGCGACGCTCAGGCGCGGGATTGACCACGCGGTGCGTCGTCGACGGCAGGACGTGGTTGACCAGGCGTTGCAGCATGTCGCCGATGTTGACCACCAGGGCGCCCGGCGGCGGGGCGATGTCCAGCCATTCGCCGTCGGCGTCCTTCAACTGCAGCCCGGCTTCTTCGGCCCCCAGCAGCAGGGTGATGACGTTGATGTCCTCATGGGCGCCGGCGCGCACGCCCGGCGCATCGGCGGGGACGGGCGGATAGTGCAGCATGCGAAGGACGCTGTTGCCCAGTTGGACCTTGTCCTCGAAATAGTCGTCGCCCAGCTTCATGTAGCGGGCGATGGCCTTGAGGATCTTGCGGCCCAGCTGATCCAGGGCCTCGAACATCCCATAGAGGTGGGCCTGGAAGCCCTCGATCTCGGTCGGCCAGACGTTGTCGCGCATATATTGGCGATAGGGATGGCCCTCGGGCAGTTCGCGGCCGACGTGCCAGAACTCCTTCAGGTCCACGGCGGCGGCGCCCTTGGCGGCTTCGACGCCGAAGGGGGTCAGGCCGCGTGCGCCGCCCGTGCCGGGCTGGTGATACTGGCGCTTCACCTCTTCGGGCAGGGCGAAGAAGGCCTTGGCGTCGGCGAGGGCGGCGTCAATGGTCGCCTGGTCCAGACCGTGGTCGGCGATGACGGCGAAGCCATAGCGGGCGAACGAGGCGCCGAGGGCGTCGGAGAAGGCCTGGAAGTCGGCGTCATAGCCCTGCATCGACACGGGGACGATGGCGCGGGTCTTGGTCTTGTCCTCGGCGGAGGAGGCGGCCAGCGGGGCCGGGGATTGCGATGAGCTCACGGGCGATGGTGCCTCTGAATGGAAATATGGCGGCTTCCATACGCCCTATCCTCGAAAAAGGGCAGTCCGGCGCCGCTCGGCCCTCGGCGGCCTCAGGCGCAGATCGGCGTCTCGCGGTTGTAGCGGGGCCAGATGACGGTCGTGCCGCTGCGGATCATGGCGCAGTTCACCTCTGTCCCCTCCGGCGTCCAGCAGATGGCGGTGACGCGGTCGTAGCTGCGGCCGGTGGTGCGGCAGGCCAGGTCACGGCCCTCGGTCAGACGCTTCAGCATCCGGGTGGCCGAAACGGCCGAGGCGGCGGGGCAGGGGTGGCCGGGCGAGCAAGTCTCGTCCTTCTCGCGCGCCGCGACCGCGTGCAGGCGGATGCGGGCGCCGTCCTGGCATCTCAGGCTGTCGCCGTCGTGGACATAGGCGACCCGGCACTTCAGGTCGGCCTCGGCGGGCGCAGGAGCGGGGGCCTGTCGGTCCTCGGACGCGCCGCCGTTCAGCCACACGGCCAGCAGCACGATCAGGACAAGGGCGGCGGCGAAGGTCTGGAAACGCATAGGGACGCCGGGACTAGGGGGCGTCGGTTGATAGGGCGTCACCGGGCGCTGAAATGGACAAAGGCCCCGCGGGGGTTCCGCGAGGCCTTTGATGGTGGAGCTTAGCGGAGTCGAACCGCTGACCTCTTGCATGCCATGCAAGCGCTCTACCAACTGAGCTAAAGCCCCGCGCCTTGCGGCTTGGGTATGGACCGGCGGACCGGGGTAGAATGGACGAAGGCCCCGCGGGATTCCGCGAGGCCTTCGATGGTGGAGCTTAGCGGAGTCGAACCGCTGACCTCTTGCATGCCATGCAAGCGCTCTACCAACTGAGCTAAAGCCCCGAACCTTTCGGTCGGCCTCGCCGGAGATTGTGGTCCCCAGCGAGGGGCGGAAACTATGTCAGGCCTTTTGAGAGATCAAGCCGCTCTGACAACTTTTTTTCCGCTTATTTTTCCGACCGTTGGTCGTCGAGCCTGATCGGTTGAGGCGGAAGCGCGGCGCGCTTCCTCCGATGCCGTGAATCAGGCTCGCTGCATTATGCTGGAGCGAAAGATCTGGGTCTGGACGCGCAGCGCCCAGACCGATTTCGCTCTAGTCGTCGTCGCGCGACGGCTTGACGATGTCGTCGTCGAGGCTGTCGTCGTCTTCGTCCTCGATGAAGGGCACCGAGTCGTCATCGTCGTCGGCCAGGGCGTCTTCGTCGTCGCCGTCAGCGGCGCCCATGCCGGCGTCGTCGGCGCTGGGCTCAGCGTCGTCGTCGTCGTCGGGGGTCAGGATCGGCTCGTGGCCTTCCTCGTCGATTTCGGGGGTCGAGGGTTCGCTCTCCTCGTCCTCGTCATCGGCGTCCTTCGCCTTGTCGACCACTTGATCCTCGGCCTCGTCGTCCGCGGCGAAGCCGGGGCCGGTGCGGCCGCGAACGCGGCGGTTGCGCAGAGCTTCCTCAAGCGGATCGAACTCGGCGTCGCACTTGGGGCAGTGCGCCGGACGGCGGTTCAGGTCGTAGAATTTGGCCTGGCAGTTCGGGCAGACCTGCTTTTGGCCCAGTTCGGGTTTGGCCACGGGATTACCTTCGGCAGGAGTTGAATTTCGGAATTAGGCCGGCTCCCTTGCCACCCAAGGGGGCCGCTGTCAAAAGCCTTCTTCTCCGCGCCAGCGCGGCGTTTCCTGAACAATCGGAGTTTTTGGCCAGGTGACTGCCCCTTCGACCCTGACTGCGCGTCCCGTTTCCGTTTCTTTACAGGGCGCCATCCGCGCTCCGGGCGACAAATCCATGTCGCACCGCTCGCTCATCTTCGGCGGCATGGCCGAAGGCGTGACCGAGATCGAGGGCCTGCTGGAAGGCGACGACATCCTGGCTACGGCGCGGGCGGTCGAGGCCTTTGGCGCGACCGTCGAACAGCTGGGCGAGGGTCGCTGGCGGGTGACAGGCAACGGCGGCTTTGGCAGCCCCGGCGTCGTGATCGACTGCGGCAACGCGGGGACCGGCGTGCGTCTGCTGATGGGGGCCGCCGCCGGCTTTGATCTGAGCGCGACCTTCGACGGCGACGCCTCGCTGAGAAAGCGGCCGATGAAGCGCGTCACCGGGCCCCTGGCCGACATGGGCGCGCGCTTCGACTGGAACGGCGCCGAGGATCGTGTGCCCCTGACCCTGCACGGCGGCGGTCTGAAGGGTATCGAGTATGTGCAGACCGTGGCCTCGGCCCAGATCAAGTCGGCCATCCTGCTGGCCGGGCTGAACGCGACCGGCGACACCGTCGTGGTCGAGCCGGAAAAGAGCCGCGACCATACCGAGCGGATGCTGCGCGCCTTCGGGGCGACGGTGGACGTAACCGAGGAGGGCGAGGGCTGGCGCATTCGCCTCAAGGGCGGGCAGAAACTGACCGGAACCGCCGTGGCCGTGCCGGGCGATCCGTCGTCGGCGGCCTTCCCCCTGGCGGCGGCCCTGATCGTTCCGGGTTCGGAAGTGACTGTCGAGGGCGTCATGCTGAACCCGCTACGCACCGGCCTGTTCGACACCTGGATCGAGATGGGCGCCGACCTGACCATCTCCAACCGTCGCGTCAGCGGGGGCGAGGACGTCGGCGACATTACCGTCCGCTATTCGGCGCTCAAGGGCGTGACGGTGCCGGAAGACCGCGCCGCCTCGATGATCGACGAATACCCGATCCTGTCGGCGGTCGCCGCCTATGCCCAGGGCCGCACCGTCATGCGCGGCATAGGCGAGATGCGGGTCAAGGAAAGCGACCGCATCGCCCTTATGGTCGCCGGACTGACCGCCTGCGGCGTTGCGGTGGAGGAAGAAGCCGAGGGCTTCATCGTCACTGGTGGTCAGGTGAAGGGCGGCGCGACCATCGCCACCGCCCATGATCACCGCATCGCCATGAGCCACCTGATCCTCGGTCTGGCCGCCGAAGCGCCGGTCTCGGTGCTGGACCCGGAAATGATCGCCACCAGCTTCCCCGGCTTCGTCGCGCTGATGAACGGGCTGGGCGCGGACATCGGCGACGGCCGTGGCTGAGGCGCGAAAGAAGTCCGGGCTTTGGTCCTGGCTTCAGTTCGTCCTCGCCGCCGGCTTCATGGGCTGGTGCAGCTTTGAGGGCGCGCGCTTCCTGTGGCGCAGCTGGCAGG
The DNA here is from genome assembly GCF_013386595.1 of Brevundimonas sp. P7753. Taxonomy (NCBI): domain Bacteria; kingdom Pseudomonadati; phylum Pseudomonadota; class Alphaproteobacteria; order Caulobacterales; family Caulobacteraceae; genus Brevundimonas; species Brevundimonas sp. P7753. The sequence goes on from NZ_JACARP010000016.1 coordinate 23,815, forward strand.
TGGGAATCCTGCTGCACGGCAAGGGGCCGGACGTCGCCCTCAGTGACAAGCCGCTTGTCTTCTGGGGCCTGAGCGGCTTCTACGGGGTCTCGGTTCTGGTCGGGGGCGGCTTCGCGGTCTTCTGCCTGCTGATCGCCCTTCGTGACGTGACAAGAAAGACAAACTCCTGACCCAAGCGCTCGTCATCGCCGTCGACGGCCCCGCCGCCTCGGGCAAGGGCACCATCGCCGCGCGTCTGGCGGCCCATTACGGCCTGCCTCATCTGGATACCGGCCTGCTGTATCGCGCCGTCGGTCTGGCGGTGCTGGACGCGGGGCAGGACCTGGGCGACGCCGCGGCGGCCGAAGCGGCGGCCCGCTCGCTGGATCTTGGCGGCCTGTCGGACAATCCGCGCCTGACCGAGCGGGACGCCGGCGAAGCGGCCAGTCGGGTCGCCAGCCATCCGGGCGTGCGCGCCGCCCTGCTGAAGCTGCAACAGGACTTCGCCGGCCAGCCCGGCGGCGCCGTTCTGGACGGACGCGACATCGGCACGGTGATCGCCCCGGAAGCCGCAGCCAAGCTCTATGTCACCGCCACGCCCGAGGTCCGCGCTGAGCGGCGCTGGAAGCAGCTGACGGCGCGGGGGCAGGAGATCGCCTTCGCCGACATGCTGGAGGACATCCGCCGTCGCGACGCTCGGGATTCGGGTCGGGATTCCGCCCCCATGGTCCAGGCCGACGACGCGGTCTTGCTGGACACGACCGATCTGGGTATAGAAGCGGCCTTCGATGCGGCCCGCCGTATCGTCGAGGCGGCGCGCGTCCGACATGGTCTTTAGGGATCGACGGACAAATCCAACGCTCCTGACCTCGGCTGCCGCGGGCGTTCTGGCTATCTTTTGTTCGCGCCCCTGCGCCGGCCTCGCGTCCTGACGACCTGACTCTTCCTTTCCCTGACTATCCACCCGTGCGCGGCCACCCGGTCGCGCCTTAACCCCAGAGCTATATGACCGACACCCACAATCCCTCGCGTGACGATTTCGCTGCGCTGCTCGACGAAACCCTTCAGGGTCGCGACCTCGGCGAAGGCCAGGTTGTTCACGGCCGCGTCGTCGGCATCGAAAAAGACATCCTGATCATCGACGTCGGTCTGAAGACCGAAGGTCGTATCCCGGCCCGCGAATTCGGCATCGGCGAAGGCGCCGTCATCCCGAAGGTCGGCGACAACGTCGAAGTCTATCTGGAACGCGTCGAGAACGCCCTGGGTGAAGCGGTCATCAGCCGCGACAAGGCCCGCCGCGAAGAAGCCTGGACCCGTCTGGAAGTCGTCTTCGCCGAAGGTCAGCCGGTCAACGGCGCCATCGTCGGTCGCGTCAAGGGCGGCTTCACCGTCGACCTGGGCGGCGCCTCGGCCTTCCTGCCCGGCAGCCAAGTCGACATCCGCCCGGTGCGCGACGTCGGTCCGCTGATGGGCAAGGAACAGCCCTTCGCCATTCTGAAAATGGACCGTCCGCGCGGCAACATCGTCGTCTCGCGTCGCGCCATCCTGGAAGAAGCCCGCGCCGAACAGCGCACGGAGCTGGTCGGCCAGCTGCAAGAGGGTGAAGTCCGCGAAGGCGTCGTCAAGAACATCACCGACTACGGTGCGTTCGTCGACCTGGGCGGCATCGACGGCCTGCTGCACGTCACCGACATGTCGTGGAAGCGCGTCTCGCATCCGTCGCAGGTCCTGGCCGTCGGCGACACCGTCAAGGTCCAGATCGTCAAGATCAACCCGGACACCCAGCGCATCTCGCTCGGCATGAAGCAGCTGCAGTCGGACCCGTGGGACGGCGTCGAAGCCAAGTACCCGGTCAACGCCAAGTACACGGGCCGCATCACGAACATCACCGACTACGGTGCGTTCGTTGAGCTGGAAGCCGGCGTCGAAGGCCTGGTCCACGTCTCGGAAATGTCCTGGACCAAGAAGAACGTCCACCCGGGCAAGATCGTCTCCACCTCGCAGGAAGTGGAAGTCATCGTCCTGGACGTCGACAGCGCCAAGCGCCGCATCTCGCTGGGCCTGAAGCAAGCCCAGAACAACCCGTGGGAAGCCTTCGTCGAGGCTCACCCGATCGGTTCGACCGTCGAAGGCGAAGTCAAGAACGCCACCGAGTTCGGCCTGTTCGTCGGCCTGGACAACGACATCGACGGCATGGTCCACCTGTCGGACCTGGACTGGAACGTGTCGGGCGAAGAAGCCATCCAGCGTTACCGCAAGGGCGAAACGATCAAGGCCAAGGTGCTGGACGTCGACATCGAGAAGGAACGCGTCTCGCTGGGCGTCAAGCAGCTCGGCGGCGACCCGATGGAAGGCGACGTCTACAAGCGTGGCCAGCAGATCACCGTCACCGTGACGTCGATCGAAACGGGCGGCATCGAAGTCAAGTTCGGTGAAGACGACGCGCCGGTCACGGCCTTCGTCCGCAAGTCGGACCTGTCGCGCGACCGCAACGAGCAACGTCCGGAACGCTTCGCCGTCGGCGATCGTATCGACGCCATGATCACGGGCATCGACAAGGCCACGCGCCGCGTCTCGGTGTCGGTCAAGGCGCTGGAAATGAAGGACGAGGCCGAGGCCATCGAACAGTTCGGTTCGTCGGACTCGGGCGCTTCGCTGGGAGACATCCTGGGCGCCGCGCTTCGCGAAAAGGCCGGTTCGAAGGACTAATCGTCCAAATCGACCAGAAAATGGGGCGGCTGGAGCAATCCAGCCGCCTTTTTTCTTGCGCGTCGGGCCAGAAGGCTGACCAATGGCGAGGCTAGCCTTTGAGAATCGCTCTTAATCTGACGCGCCCTCTTTATTCCTGTGGCGTCAGGCGGTTAGGGTGCGGACCTGAACGGAAGCGACTGCATCTGAAACAGCCACGGGCGGGGGCCTGAATGATCAAGTCTGAACTGATCGAGAAGCTGGCGGCCGAGAATATCCACCTCACGCACGCCGAGGTGGAACGGGTCGTCAACGTCATCCTGGGGCAGATGACGGAGGCCTTGTCCGATGGCGGACGGGTCGAACTGCGGGGCTTCGGCGCCTTTTCGGTGCGCAGCCGTCCGGCGCGCGTCGGCCGCAATCCGCGCACCGGCGAGACGGTGGAAGTGCCCGCCAAGGCCGTGCCCTTTTTCAAGAGCGGCAAGGAACTTCGCGAACGCCTGAACGCTTCCGGCGACGCCTGAACGAAAGACTGAAGAATGAGCCTGCTGACCGAGTTTCGTGAATTCGCCGCGCGCGGCAACGTCGTCGACCTGGCGGTCGGCGTCATCATCGGGGCTTCCTTCGGCAAGATCGTCACCAGCCTGGTCGATCAGATCATCATGCCGCCGATCGGCCTGCTGCTGGGGCGTGTCGACTTTTCCAAGCTGGAATGGGTCCTGGTGCCCGAAAATCCGGCCACCGAGGCGATCGAGAAGGTGGCCATCCAGTACGGCGCCTTCATCAACACCCTGATCCAGTTCCTGATCGTGGCCTTCGTGGTCTTCCTGCTGGTCAAGGGCATCAACAAGCTGCGCCGTGAACAGGCGCCGGAAGCGGCCGGTCCAACCGCGACCGAGGCCCTGCTGGCCGAAATCCGCGACGAGTTGAAGGCGCGCCCCTAGAGGTCGCCGCTGCCCTTCAGGCGGCGTCGCGAACGGTTTCTGTCGACGGGACGCGCCGGCCGATCGGCAGGGGGCGAAGGCAGAAGGCGTAGTCGCCGTCGTAGGGCGTGGGTCGCCAGTGGCGCCCCGCATCTTCAAGCTCTGGATCGAAATGGGCGTGGCAATGGCCCCAGCCGCCCTCTCGGCGCGCGCTGCGCGCCAGCGGACCCAGGGCGTCCAGCAGGGCGCCGTTCACCACCTGGAGGCGCACGCGGGCGACGCCCAGGCGCGGCGCCAGACGCAGCATGGCCTTGATCAGCGCCGAGGCCGCGTGCGGGGCCCGGTCCAGGGCGATCAGATCGACGACTTCCAGGGCGGGCGCTTCGATGGGGCTGCCCTTGCTCAAGACCGCCTGGGCGTAGCCGACCAGACGGCCGTCCTGTTCGCAGCCCAGCAACAAGGGGGCCACGGTCAGCTCCGGGTCCGCCATGCGCCAGCGCAGGGTTGCGGGGCTGCGGTCCGCGACCAGCCGACCCTGGCCGCGAAGTTCGCTCCAGAAGGCCGCCAGACTTGAGGTGTCCGACAGGTCGCTGATCCAATGGATTCCGGGCGGGAGGGGCAGGGAATGAAGCGGCTGCGCGCCGATTTGCTCGGCGTTGCGCGGCATCAGCCGCTCGCCCAGACGGCCGGCGAGACCGGGCGAGCGCTCCACGGCGTTGCGAAGCAGTCGTCCCCAGCCGCAGGTCACCGGGTCGATGATCCAGGCCAGCTTCACGTCGTGGCCGCGCTCGGGGCAGGGGCTGAGGCCCATGCGGGGATAGAGGCGGGCCGCCTTGGGGTTGGCGTTCAGCGTGTACCGAAAGTCGCCGTCGGCCTGACGCATCAGGGTGCGGATCAGACGCGGCGCGGCGCCGCGCTGGGTGGGCGGAACAATGATGGAAAAGCCGCTGGCGCCCAGGACGGGGCGGTCCATCAGCCAGAACCTCTGGATGAAGTTGCCGACGAAGGCGGCGGCCCGCCCCTCCTCGTCCGCGATCACCCAACCCAGCGGCGCCTGGGGCGACGGTCGCGCCGGATTGGCCGCCAGCCAGCGCCACCCCTCAAGCGAGCGGGCGTGCCAGCCGACCTGCTGATGCAGGCGGTTCACCTCGGGCACATCGGTCAGCTGAAAAGGCCGCGTAGTCACCGCTGTCCGTCCTTCCCGATTCAGGGCGCCGGGCGGCCCTGGCTGCACCCCAAGCAAGTTGCGAGCCAAGTGTAAAATCAACCCTAAGACGTGCCGAACCGCAACTGAGGCAAAGTCGCGGCGCGTTAACGCTTGTTACAACGGGCCGGTCGTGCTGTTTCTGCGGCCTTAATGCGCCAGTCAGGGCGTAGCATTTGGGAGAACGCCGTTGAGCACGACGGATGGGGGGGGCGCGCTGTCGGCGACGCCTCGCAAGACGTTTCTTGGACACCCGCGGGGGCTGGTGGTCCTGTTCCTCACAGAGATGTGGGAACGCTTTTCCTACTACGGCATGCGGGCTCTGCTGGTCCTCTACCTGACCCAGCACTTCCTGTTCGGCCCGAAAGAGGCGCAAGGCATCTACGCCGCCTATGCGGCGTTGGTTTATCTGATGCCAGTCATCGGCGGCATGATCGCCGACAAGTATCTGGGCTCACGCAAGGCGGTCATCATCGGCGCGGTCCTGCTGGTCGCCGGTCACTTCATGATGGCCTTCGAGGGCACGGGCGGGCGTGAAAACCTGACCATCGGCGCCACGACCTATGAGCTTCAGGTCGAGGGTCGCGATCAGAACCGCGCCATTTTCGCCGTCAACGGCGATGAGCGGACCCAGATCACGATTACGCCGGAAGGCATTTCCAAGGTCGGCGCCGAGCCGGCGGCGGCGATGGCGGCGGATGCGGCGGCTCGGGCCGTAGCCCCGGCGGCGGGCGGCTTCCCGGCCTTCACGGCCACGGAAGGCTACAAGCTGGAAACCGTTCGGGACCTCGGCTTTGGGGAGCCGGTCCTGTTCTTCGCCCTGTCGCTGATCATCGTCGGCGTCGGCTTCCTGAAGGCCAATATCTCGACGGTCGTCGGCGCCCTGTACGAAGAGAACGATCCCCGTCGCGACGGCGGCTTCACCATCTTCTACGTCGGCATCAACCTGGGTTCGGTCCTGGCCACGGCGGCCTGTTCCTACCTCGGCATCAAGTATGGCTGGGCCTATGGCTTCGGTCTGGCCGGCATCGGCATGACCCTGGGCCTGATTACCTTCATCCTCGGCCAGAGCTGGCTGGAAGGTCGCGGCGGCCCGCCGCAGCCGGAAATGCTCAAGACCCGCAAGGTCTTCGGCCTGCCGTTCGAAGCCATCTTCTGGATCGGCGGCCTGGTCACGGTCTTCCCGGTCTGGCTGCTGATGCAGCGTCACCACATCATCGAGACGGCCCTGCCCTGGCTGGCCGGCGTCATCTTCGCCTCGGTGGTCGGTTACGTCCTGTTCAAGCTGCGCGGCTCCGAGCGCACGCGCATGCTGGTCGCCCTGACCCTGATCTTCTTCTCGGTCCTGTTCTGGGCCCTGTTCGAACAGGCCGGCTCGTCGCTGACCCTGTTCGCGGACCAGTCGACGGCCATGCCGACCTGGTTCAATGCGCCCATGACCCAGATGTTCAACCCGGGCATCATCGTCATCGGCGGCCCGATCATCGCCGCCCTGTGGGTCTGGCTGGGCAAGCGCAACATGGAGCCCTCGACCCCGGTCAAGTTCTCCTTCGCCCTGGTCCTGGTCGGCGCCGGCTTCCTGCTGCTGACCTGGGCGTCGGCGACCCAGGCCAACGTGGACTTCCGCGTGCCGCTGCTCTTCCTGTTCCTGACCTACTTCCTGCACACGATGGGCGAGCTCTGCCTGTCGCCGGTGGGGCTGTCGATGATCACCAAGCTGTCGGTGGATCGCGTGGTGGGTCTGATGATGGGCGTCTGGTTCCTGTCGAGCTCGGTGGCCCACATCGCCGCGGGCTTCATCGCCCAGGCGACTTCGACCGCCACGGTCGCGGGCGTCGTCACCAGCCCGGAGCTGGCGCTGCAGACCTATGGTTCGATCTTCGGGACCATCGGCTGGACCGGCGTCGTCGTCGGCGTGGTGCTGCTGGTGCTGTCGCCGCTGCTGAAGAAGGGCATGGCGGGCGTCCACTGATCGCCTGACAGCCTTTGAGCCAAAATAAAGGGCGGCGTCTCGCAGGAGGCGCCGCCCTTTTCAGTTGTTCCGGGGAGGCCCCCTTGGTCCTGTTCGTATGGGGCCGAACAGGGCGGGGGGTCTTGTCATTGATCCTCAGAAGGTCTTGCGCACGCGGATCTGCCAGAAGGTGCGCGGGTCGATGAAACGGTTCTCGACATAGGAGACGGGGCGCGTGACGCGGTCGGCGAAGACGACGCGCTCGACGTTGAAGTCATTCCAGATGTTGACCTGGCCGCGGATCGACAGGGTCGGGGTCGGCTTGTACTCGGCCCACAGCTCGTAATAGTCCGTGCCGCGCCAGCCCGAGATCTGATCCGGCTGGTAGCCTTTCTGGCCCAGCAGCGGAATCCAGGCTCCGCCCCATTGCAGCTTCATCGAGGTGATGTCCTGCTCGAAGGTGATGACGGCCTGAGAGGCGCGGACGTTCGAGATGGGGCGCTGCTCGCCGGTGGTGGGGTCGGTGACTTCGGTCTTGTTCCAGGTGTTGCGGAAGCCGAACTTGCCGCCTGACAGGCCCAGCTTGTCCGTCGGGATCGTCACGTTCAGGGCCAGCTGGTCCAGCGTGCCGTCGCCGATGTTGCCGACCGCCGCATAGCCGCCGTCCAGCGGGATCACGTCGATGGCGTCGGTGATCTCGTCATGGCGCAGGCCCAGGCTGACGATGCCCTCGCCCCAGAAGCGCTTCTCGAAGGTCAGTTCGCTGACCCAGCGCGATTCCGGCGACAGGTTCACATTGCCGCCGAAGACGTTCTCGTCGGCGAACTCGGCCGAGGCGGCGAAGTCGTCGAAGTCCAGCTGGCCCACCGTGCGCTCGAAACGGGCGCGCACCTGAGTGTTGGCCATCGGGGTCCAGGTCGCCAGCAGGCGCGGCTTGGCGAAGAAGAAGCTCTTTTCCTGCGAAGCGTCGCCGGACTGGCTGATGGTCGAGGATTCCAGCCGCAGGCCGCTTTCCAGGCTCCACTTGGGATTGATGCGCCAGGTGGCCTTGCCGAAGAGTTCGCCGCGCGTTTCCTCGACCGTGACCGAGGCGGAGGGCAGGGGAACGGCCACGCCGCCGACCGAATAGCCCTGAACAGTCTCCAGCATATTGTAGGCGACCTCGCCGCCCGCCTCGAAGTCCATCGCCGGCGACCGCTCGTAACGGATCAGGCCGCGCAGGATGGTTTCGGAGCCCTCGCCGTTGGCGCTGAACAGCTTCTCGGGGCTGATGAGGGCGCCGTCCCGCTCGCGCGAAGTCGACAGATTGTCGAAGTCCTCGAACTCATGGATGAAGCGGGTTTCGAGCTTCAGCTTTTCGTTCAGCGGGCGCGTATAGACGACGCCGACTTCGCCGCTCTTGCTGTCGTTGTCATAGTAGCTCTCACGCAGGACATCGGGGGCGGTCTGACGGTTGATGTTGTGCCAGTCATTGACGCCGTACCGGGCCGTCAGGTCGATCTTGCCGCCCATGAAGGGGCTGGAATAGTTGCCCCGGATCGAGTTCCCGCCGCCGTAGCCGTCGTTGTAGTATTGCTCGGTGCGCAGGACGTTTCCGTTGGCGTCAACGCGCACGACCGGCCCTGCGCCGTTAGAGTCGCTGGACGAGATGCCGTCGCCCAGGGTCACGCCCCAGGTCCGCTCGCCTTCGCGGGCGGTGAACTGATAGGTGCCGCCGAACAGGTCCTGGCCGCCCTCGAACAGGCTCGCGTTGGCGGTCAGGACGTGTTCGCGGCTGGAGGTCGTCTTCAGGATGACGTTGGCGACGACCGAATAACCCTGCATGTCGATGCCGGGGGCGCCGCCGCGGACCAGTTCGATGCGCTCGACCTGGGTGGCGACGGTGCGGCCCAGGACGTTGGAGCCGGTGTCGTTCTTGGACGCCGGGCGCGCGCCGTTGATCAGGATGTTGCCGACCGCGCCTTCAAAGCCCCGCGCGCCGTCGCCGTCGTTGACCGAGAAGCCGGGCACGCGGCTGACCATGTCCAAGGCGGTGTTGGGGCGGGCGTCCCTGAAGAAGTCGGGGGCGAACACCAGGACGCCCTGATCGCTGGCCTGGGCGGTCTGGCGCGGGGCCGTCGGCGCGGTTTCGGCGAAAGCCGGCGCGGCGGCGGCGAACGCCAGTGCGGCGGTGGTGGCCAGCAGAATGGTCTTGGTCATAGCGTCGTCCCTCTCCCTCGGTCGTGGCGAGAGGTTTGGCGGGGGGCGGCTCAAGTCTCCAGTTACAAGCCTGACAGGTGGATTAAATCGCGGACAGCATTACCGATTAGTCAGATTACAGTCTGGTTAGATACTGTTACGCCAGCAGACATGACCCTTCGTATCCTTGCTGTTTCAGCTCTTGTTCTTGGTCTGTTTCTGGGTGCGCCCGCGCAGGCTCAGGATGCGTCGGCCATGCCCGTGACCACGGTGGACGAGATCATCGTCAGCGCCCGCCGCACCGAGGCGCCGATCTGGGAAGTGAAGCGCGGCGACAGCACCCTGATCCTGGTCGGCGCCATCAGCGGCGTGCCGCGCGACGTCGAATGGCGGCCCGAGGCGCTGGAGGCGGCGACGCGGCGCGCGCAGCGCATCCTGTTCCCGCAGGAGGGCCGGGCCTCGGTCGCCGACGTGCTGCGCCTGATCTGGCGCATCCGCACGGTGGCCACCCTGCCGCGCGGTACGACGACCGCCGACTATCTGGCTCCCGAGGTCCAGGCGCGGCTGGAGACGGTGATGGCGGATCAGAAGAACGACAGCTGGCGCACCAACAGCCTGATGATCCTGAGCATGGATCTGATGAGCGACCATGCCGGCTATGAGCGGGGGCGGACCCGCACGGCCGCGGACGTCATCAAGAAAGCGGCGCGCGACGCCCGCATTCCGGTGCGCCCGGTCGGCACGGTGCGCGGTGACGAGATCGTCGACAGCCTGATCACTGCGCCGCCTGCCAACTATGCGACCTGCCTGGAGCGCGCCCTGGCCGCCGCCGAGGCCGGGCCGGAGGGCGCCGCCATCCGCATCAGCGACTGGCGCGCCCGGCGCGTGCCCGAGGTCATGGCCCAGCCGCTGGAGCAGGCGCTGGGCCTGTGCTGGCCATGGGGCGACCCCGAGATCGCGCCCCTGCTGCGCCGCCAGTGGGCCGAGGCCGTGCAGACGGCGCTGGGCGAGCCGGGCGTGACCATGGCGGTGGCCCAACTGCGGGTCCTGGCCGAGCCGGACGGCGTGCTGGATGGGCTGGAGGCTCAGGGCTACGAGATCGAGGGACCGGCGTGGAAGGCGGACCGTGTCGTTGCGGGAACGTCAGGCCTGTCGTCTTAGCGATAATAGCGTCGTCTGGGGCGGGCCGTTCTGATCAGGCGATCATCTTGCGGAAGGACGGCGCAAGTGTTGACGGCGTGCGCGGTCTTCCAGCCTGGCGTTCTGCTCGTAAAGACAGGCGAGGCGAAGAAGATGCAGCCGCTCCTCCTCGCAATCCCTGGAATACGCCGACTCCTTGGCGCGCAAGGCCCGCAGACGATAATAGCTCATTGCCCCCTCGCCTGACCGCTGGAGCGAAGGCCAATGGCGAAAAGGGCGGCGGGCGACAGGCTGGGCATGGCCAATATACGAGGCGGGCCAGGATTGGTTCACAAACAATTCTGAAAACGACGTTGTCGTGGGCTGGTTCGTGCTGATAAGCCCCGCCGGCGCGCCTGGTTCTTGCTCTATTGTCCCGTCCGGCGCCCGTTCTGTCTTTTGATCTCTAGACCGCCGTGCCCCCCACCGTCAGGCCGCCGATCTTGAGGCTGGGCTGGCCGATGCCGACGGGGACGCCCTGACCGGCCTTGCCGCAGACGCCGACGCCGGGATCGAAGGCGAAGTCGTCGCCGACCATCTGGATATGGGTCAGGGCCGTGGCCCCGTCGCCGATCAGGGTGGCGCCGCGTACGGGGGCGGTGATCTTGCCGTCCTCGATCAGATAGGCCTCGGTGCACTGGAAGACGAACTTGCCGTTGGTGATGTCCACCTGGCCGCCGCCGAAGTTGGCGGCGTAGAGGCCGCGCTTGGTCGAGGCGATCATGTCGGCCTTCGAGTCCTTGCCGCCCTCCATGAAGGTGTTGGTCATGCGCGGCATGGGCATGTGGGCGAAGGACTGGCGCCGCCCGTTGCCGGTGGCCGTCGCGCCCAGCTGACGCGCCGACAGGCGGTCGTGCATCAGGCCGACCATGATGCCGTCCTCGATCAGGACGGTGCGCGAGGTCGGGGTGCCTTCGTCGTCGAATGACAGCGAGCCGCGACGCCCGGCGATGGAGCCGTCGTCCACGACCGTCACGCCCGGTGCGGCCACGCGCTGTCCCATCTTGCCGCTGAAGACCGAGGAGCCCTTCCTGTGGAAGTCGCCTTCGAAGCCGTGGCCGACGGCTTCGTGCAGCAGGACGCCGGGCCAGCCGGCGCCGAGGACCACGTCCATCTCGCCCGCCGGGCAGTCGACGGCGTCGAGGTTGACCAGGGCCTGGCGCAGGGCCTCGTCGATCTGTCCCTGCCAGCGGTCGGGGGCGAGCCAGGCCTCGAAGCCGGCGCGGCCGCCGGCGCCGGCCGAGGCGCTCTCGCGCTTGCCGTCGCGCTCGACCGTGACCGAGACGTTGACGCGGACCAGGGGCCTCACGTCGCTGAGCAGTCGCCCGTCGGCGCGCAGGATCTCGACCGTGCGACGCTCGCCGACGATGGAGGCCGAGACCTGAACCACGCGCGGGTCGCGGGCGCGGGCCCAGGCGTCGATTTCCGACAGCAGTTCGATCTTGTCCGAGAAGCCGGGCGAGGCGAGGGGATCGACCTCGTCATAGAGCTTTTGGTTGGTGGCGCGCGGGGCCTCGGCGGCGTGGCCGGAATAGCCGCGCTTGGCCAGCGAGGCGCTGTCGGCGGCGCGGCGGATGG
>NZ_JACARP010000155.1:0-1509 GCF_013386595.1 Brevundimonas sp. P7753
GCGTCAACGGCTGGGGCGGCAAGTACGACTATCCGCACGACGACGAGGTCGCCGACCAGATCGCGGCCTTCTCGGGCGTGCCGACGACCCGCCATGACTTCATCCTCGAAGGGGGCGCCCTGGATCACGACGGCGAGGGCACGGTCCTGACCACGCGCCAGTGCCTGCTGAACAAGAACCGCAACAAGAACTGGACCGCGGAGGCTGCCGAGGCTGCGCTGGCCGCCTCGGTCGGCGCCAAGGTGGTGGTCTGGCTGGGCGACGGCCTGCTGAACGACCACACCGACGGCCATGTCGACAATCTGGCCCGCTTTGTTGCGCCGGGCGTGGTGGCCTGTCCCATCGCCTTTGGCCGCAAGGACCCCAACGCCGAGGTCTATGACGAGACCGCCCGCCTGCTGTCTGAAACGACCGACGCCAGGGGCCGCAAGCTCAAGGTCCTGCGCATTCCGTCGCCGGGTCTGGTGCTGGACGCCGACGAGCGCCCGATCCCGGCCAGCCACATGAACTTCCTGATCGCCAACGGCGCCATCGTGGTGCCGACCTATGGCGATGATGTCGCTGCGCGCCTGGCGGGCGAGGCCTTGGCCACCGTCTTCCCCGACCGCGAGATCGTCCTGTCGCCGTCGAACGCCGTCCTGACCGGCGGCGGATCCTTCCACTGCATCTCGCAACAGGAGCCCGCATAATGGCCCGCACCATCACGGTCGCCGCCCTCCAGACCTCGTACGGCGAGGAAATGCAGGCGAACATCGACAAGACCATCGGCCTGATCCGTCAGGCGGCGGCCAAGGGCGCGCAGGTCATCCTGCCGTCGGAGCTGTTCCAGGGGCCCTATTTCTGCGTGACGCAGGAGGAGCACTGGTTCGCCTCGGCCTATCCGTGGCGCGAGCATCCGGCCGTGGTCCAGCTGCAGCCGGTGGCCAAGGAACTCGGCGTGGTCATCCCCGTCTCGATCTTCGAGAAGGAAGGCCCGCACTACTTCAACTCGATGGTCATGCTGGACGCCGACGGCGAGGCCTTGGGAGTCTATCGCAAGAGCCATATCCCTGACGGCCCCGGCTATCAGGAGAAGTATTATTTCCGCCCCGGCGACACCGGCTTCAAGGTCTGGAGCACGCGCTTCGGCCGCATCGGCGTCGGCATCTGCTGGGACCAGTGGTATCCCGAGAGCGCGCGCGCCATGGCGTTGCAGGGGGCTGACATCCTGATGTACCCGACCGCCATCGGCTCGGAACCCCACGACGCCGAGTTGGACACCGCCCTGCCGTGGCAGCGGGCGATGCAGGGCCATGCCGTGTCCAACGTCGTGCCGGTCGTGGCCGCCAATCGCATCGGCCATGAGACCCTGACTGAGGCGGGCCAGACCTTCTATGGCCACTCCTTCATCGCCAACCATCGCGGCGATCTGGTCGAGAGCCTGACGGGCGAGGAAGGCGTGCTGGTCCACACCTTTGACCTCGACTTCCTCGATCAGTACCGCGCCGCCTGGGGCTTCTTCCGTGACCG
>NZ_JACARP010000156.1:0-340 GCF_013386595.1 Brevundimonas sp. P7753
AGTTGACCATTGACCTAAGCTGCGATCCGAAGACCGCTTGGCATTAGTTCTACGTATTTTATTGACGAGATCCCACGTCACCAATCCGAAGATCGGTTACATGGTATGTCTTTTCAAAAAGACCGCAGATTGTCAGTGTCGACTAAACTGTTCCGAAGAACAGTCTCGCTAGGACACCGCCGCCTGCGTTTCTCTTTCCAGATCAACGATTTCAAAGACCAGGACCGGAACAAACCAGCCAAACCGTTTAGCGCCCGTTCGCGGCGGAGGCGGTGTTTACCGCCCCTGATTTTCCGTGTCAAGCAGTTCTTTTTAAAGAACTTTCTCTCAACACTCCCGA
>NZ_JACARP010000157.1:0-831 GCF_013386595.1 Brevundimonas sp. P7753
GGGCTTGTTCATTTTCAAGTCATCTGGCGGACGGATTCACACGCTCACGCCCCTTGACGGTGACGGGGCCCCACCCTAACTCCTGTCGCGTTAGCACTCGGGGATGGCGGCTGCCAAAAACCGCAGGTTCCGGGGCTTAATCGACACCTATTGGGAGATCATCAGATGGCGTTTCGTCCTCTCGGCGACCGCGTGCTGGTCAAGCGCGTTGAAGAAGAATCCAAGACCAAGGGCGGGATCATCATCCCCGACACGGCCAAGGAAAAGCCCCAGGAAGGCGAAGTCGTCTCCGTCGGCCCCGGCGTCCGTGACGAAGACGGCAAGCACGTCGCTCTGGAGCTGAAGGCCGGCGACCGCATCCTGTTCGGCAAGTGGTCGGGCACGGAAGTGAAGATCGACGGCGACGACCTGATCATCATGAAGGAATCCGACGTCCTGGGCGTGCTCTCGTAAGCACGCCGGGTTTCCGGTTTCTCTCGTAAAAACATTTAGATAGGAGCTGCCCCATGGCCGCTAAAATCGTAAAATTCAACACCGACGCTCGCGACAAGATGCTGCGCGGCGTCAACATCCTGGCTGACGCCGTCAAGGTGACGCTCGGTCCCAAGGGCCGCAACGTCGTGATCCAGAAGTCCTTCGGCGCTCCGCGCTCGACCAAGGACGGCGTCACCGTCGCCAAAGAGATCGAGCTGGAAGACGCCTTCGAGAACATGGGCGCCCAGATGATCCGCGAAGTCGCCTCCAAGGCGAACGACAACGCGGGCGACGGCACCACCACCGCCACCGTCCTGGCTCAGGCCATCGTGCAAGAGGGCCTCAAGGCCGTCGCCG
>NZ_JACARP010000158.1:0-575 GCF_013386595.1 Brevundimonas sp. P7753
GTCGGCGCGCCGACAGCGACCCGCCTCAGCGGGCCTGAAGTGGCGGGGATCGACCCGACCCGTGCTAGGTGGCCCTTGGCGTCGCCGGGAGCCGGAGGATGGACAAGGTCACGATCGCCGTGCGGCGGGTCCAGGGCGGATGGCGTGTCCTGAAGAACAGGCGCCCTGTCGGCGAATACGACTACCGGGTGGATGCGGAGGAAGCCGGACTGCGCCTGACGCGGAGACTTCACCTCTCCGGGCAGGATGTCGAACTGCTCGTCCAGGCGGAGGGATCCCAGGAGATGACGCCGATGACGGGCTGGGAGATCCTCCACCCGCAAGGCCCTTCTTCCAATGTCGGACCGCGATCGCGTTGATCAGAGAGATGCGGGTTCGCTCCAGCCGCTGGGGCGCCAGCCGCTGAGGAAGGCCTCCACAGCGACCTGGACGGGGCCGCTGATGTCACGCTTCCCGGCCTCCATGTCGTTGACGCGCGCCGCCATCTTCTCCGGGGTCCCGGCGAGGCGGAGCGCCCGCGCCATGGTCAGTTGATTCCATCCCAGCATCTTACGGGCGACTTTCAGTTCAGCGGC
>NZ_JACARP010000159.1:0-148 GCF_013386595.1 Brevundimonas sp. P7753
CCGCTGGACCTGCTGAACGCCGTGCTGGACGCCGGCAAGAAGGGCCTGGCCATCCAGCGCTACAAGGGTCTGGGCGAGATGAACCCCGAGCAGCTGTGGGAGACGACGCTGGACGTCAACGCCCGCACCCTGCTGCAGGTCAAGGTCG
>NZ_JACARP010000159.1:170-1149 GCF_013386595.1 Brevundimonas sp. P7753
CGGCGGTCAGCCGCCGTGCTGGCTGTCGATGAAGGCCTTGATGGATGGGCTGTTGGGGGCGGTGGAGCGCTGGTTGTCGCAGGCGATGCTCTTGATATAGGCGCCGAGGCTGTTGGCTGAGGGGCGGTCCCATTCCGCCTCTGGATCGGGGTAACGCGCCTCTTCGGCGCCGCTGGCGCCGTACTCGACTTCCAGGACGATGCGGGCCTGATTGGCGGCGCATCGGAAAGCGTACTCATTGATCTTGTGCGTGTAATCGCCTGCGGTTGCGGGCAGGGGGATGCGCGCGACCTTGATCGTGGTGTCGTCGCCGACCTTGGCGATGCTGGACAGATCCGCGAGATAGACGACGCGAGCGCTGCTGGAGACGGAGCTCCATTCTTCGGCCGAGACGCTGAAGGCCAGGCTCGCCGCAGCCAGGGCGACCGAGGCCGTGATGAACATCTTCATGATTTCCTCCCCAGGATGAGGGGAGTTCACACCCGGCGCGCCGATTTTTCAACTGGGCAGTTGCGCCGATGAATCGCCACGATCTGCACCCAGGTTTGCGCCATGACCCGTTTCCTGAAGATGCTCGCGCTTGCCTTCGTCCTGTCGGCCTCGACCCTGGGGGGGATGGGGGTCGCGGAGGCCGCGCCTGCGGCGGCGCCGGCCAGGGGTTTCGCGTCGGACCGGATCGTGGTCGAGGCGCGGGGTGAGGGGGCGGATGTGATCCTGATCCCCGGTCTGGCCTCGACCTCGGCGGTGTGGGCGCGCACGGCCCAGGCGCTGGAGGGGCGATACCGGGTGCATCTGGTGACGGTGCGCGGGTTCGGCGACGTGGCGGCGGACGGCAATGGCGAGGGCTTGATCGGCGCCCCGGCGGCGGCGGAGATCCGGCGCTATATCGCCGAGCAGGGGCTGGAGCGGCCGGCCGTGATCGGCCATTCCATGGGCGGGCAGATCGCCCTGCGGGTCGCCGCCGACGCCGGGCCGCGCG
>NZ_JACARP010000160.1:0-710 GCF_013386595.1 Brevundimonas sp. P7753
GGGCCTCAAGGCCGTCGCCGCCGGCATGAACCCGATGGACCTGAAGCGCGGCATCGACCAGGCCGTCGCTGTGGCCCTGGACGAGGTCAAGGCCATCTCCAAGCCGGTCTCGAACAACTCGGAAATCGCCCAGGTCGGCACCATCTCGGCCAACGGCGACGCTGAAATCGGCGAGCTGATCGCCCTGGCCATGGCCAAGGTCGGCAACGAAGGCGTCATCACGGTCGAAGAAGCCAAGACGGCTGAAACCACCGTCGACATCGTCGAAGGCATGCAGTTCGACCGCGGCTACCTGTCGCCCTACTTCATCACCAACGCCGACAAGATGGAGGTCGCCCTCGAAGAGCCCCTCATCCTGCTCCACGAGAAGAAGCTGACCTCGCTGCAGCCCATGCTGCCGGTGCTGGAAGCCGTGGTTCAGTCGGGCCGTCCCCTGCTGATCATCGCTGAGGACATCGAAGGCGAAGCCCTGGCCACCCTGGTGGTCAACAAGCTGCGCGGCGGCCTGCGCGTCGCCGCCGTCAAGGCTCCGGGCTTCGGCGACCGCCGCAAGGCCATGCTGGAAGACATCGCCATCCTGACGGGCGGCCAGGTCATCTCGGAAGATCTGGGCATCAAGCTTGAGACCGTCACGCTGGACATGCTCGGCAAGGCCAAGAAGGTCACGATCACCAAGGACGACACCACCCTCGTCGAAGGCGCCGGCGAGA
>NZ_JACARP010000161.1:0-3014 GCF_013386595.1 Brevundimonas sp. P7753
CGCACCACCGGCAGGGCCGGGGCGGCGGGCACGGTGGAGGCGGGCTTCGATCCGCGCCTCACCAGGGCGGTGGCGGTGCTCAGGCGGCCCTGACGCTCGTCGATCCACAGCAGGGCGGCGGCGGCCCCGGACAGGGAGATGGGCGTGCTCTCCATCCCCTGGGACAGGGTCAGGCGGCGGCCCGAGGCCAGGGCGTCCACGACCGGCAGGGCGTCGCCCTCGATGACTCCGGCGTAGGCCTGATCATTGGAGGGGTCGATTCCCTGCGCGGCGGGGAAGGCGCGGCCGTCGATCGTCAGGGTGAAGGGGCCGGCGCCGCCCTCTTCCTGATCGCCCCAGAAGCCGGCGGAGACGGCGGGGCGGGCGTCGGGCCCGGCATTCATGCTGACGCGCACCCAGCCGCCCTGACCGTCGGGCGCGGGACCGAAGGCGGAGCAGGCGTTGCCGTTGTCGCAGACGACCAGCCAGTCGCGGAACTTGCGCGTCTCGGTCTTGACCGTGGCCGTCGCGGAGCCGCGAGAGGCGGGCGCCGCTGCGACGGCGGTCGAGGCGGTCGGCTCTGTCGAAGCCCCTTCCTGACAGGCCCCCAGGGCCAGGGCGGCGGACGCGGTAAGCAACAGGCTGCGAAGCATCATGGGCGGCGTTTCCGGCGACAGGAGCGGGACGCCATGAACGGTCAAGCCAGCCTCCGGTTCAAGTCGGATCGGGGCCTTTGCGCACAGGAAGGCGCTTGCGGCCCCTGACCCTTTGCGCCCGCGCCCGCGCCTCGCTATACCGCCCGCACGATATTCCTTCCCAGATTGAGAGACAGAGGCAGAGCATGGCCAAGATCAAGGTCGCCAACCCCATCGTGGACATCGACGGCGACGAAATGACCCGGATCATCTGGCAGATGATCAAGGACAAGCTGGTCTTCCCCTATCTGGACCTGGACCTCGACTACTACGACCTCAGCATGGAAAACCGCGACGCCACCGACGACCAGGTGACGATCGATGCGGCCCACGCGATCCAGAAGCACGGCGTCGGCGTCAAGTGCGCCACCATCACCCCTGACGAAGCCCGTGTGGCCGAGTTCGGTCTGAAGAAGATGTGGAAGTCGCCGAACGGCACCATCCGCAACATCCTGGGCGGCGTCGTCTTCCGCGAGCCGATCATCTGCTCCAACGTGCCGCGTCTGGTCCCCGGCTGGACCCAGCCCATCGTCGTCGGCCGTCACGCCTTCGGCGACCAGTACAAGGCCACCGACTTCCTGGTCCCTGGCCCCGGCAAGCTGACCATGAAGTGGGTCGGCGCCAACGGCGAAGAGCAGAACTACGAGGTCTTCGACTTCCCCTCGGCCGGCGTGGCCATGGGCATGTACAACCTGGACGACTCGATCACCGAGTTCGCTCGCGCCAGCTTCTCGTTCGGCCTGCAGCGCAACTATCCAGTCTATCTGTCGACCAAGAACACCATCCTGAAAGCCTACGACGGCCGCTTCAAGGACATCTTCCAGAAGGTGTTCGACGAAGAGTTCGCCGCCGAGTTCAAGGCTAAGGGCCTGACCTATGAGCACCGCCTGATCGACGACATGGTGGCCGCGGCCATCAAGTGGTCGGGCGGCTTCGTCTGGGCGTGCAAGAACTACGACGGCGACGTGCAGTCGGACATCGTGGCGCAGGGCTTCGGCTCGCTGGGCCTGATGACCTCGGTGCTGATGACGCCGGACGGCAAGGTGCTGGAATCGGAAGCCGCCCACGGCACCGTGACCCGCCACTACCGCCAGCACCAGAAGGGCGAGGCCACCTCGACCAACTCGATCGCCTCGATCTACGCCTGGACGCGCGGCTTCTCGCACCGCGCCAAGCTGGACGACAACGCCGACCTGGCCGAGTTCGCCGCCACCCTGGAACGCGTCGTGGTCGAGACCGTCGAAGCCGGCTTCATGACCAAGGACCTGGCCCTGCTGGTCGGCGACCAGCAGTCGTGGCTGACCACCGAGGGCTTCCTCGACAAGGTCTCCGAGAACCTGAAGAAGGCCCTGCCGAACATCGGCTAGCGGCTTTTTGTTGGGCCGGCTCAAAAGCGGCCTGACGCGCTCAAGCAGCGCGAAGCGCGTTAGCGCACCAAGCATGAAGGCCCGCTGGAGCAATCCGGCGGGCCTTTTTACTGGGCGCTGTCCATCCCAACCGCCGTCATCCTCGGGCTTGACCCGAGGATCGGATTGTCCGCCTGCGCGACGTGGGTGAGGATGAGTGCGACCTTGTCCTCGATCCTCGGGTCAAGCCCGAGGATGACGGTGGGAGGGGGCGCAATGACGCCAAGCATTAACGCCGCGCTTGAGCCCCTCCACGAACCATGCCCTTAATGCCCTTGGGGATTTTCGGGGATCGTGGTGCAACATGTCGCCTACCCGTCGCGTTCGTAAGGCAGGGGAGGGCCGATGAACCAGAAACTGATCATTCGACTGGGGGGCGCCGCCGTGGCGGTGTTTGTCCTGGCCTATGCCGCATCGCCCCTGTTGGCGGCGCGGTCGCTGGTCCAGGCCGCCAAGACCGGAAACGAGCAGGCGCTGGAGCGCCAGGTCGACTTTCCCGCCTTCCGCGCCAGCCTGAAAGACGAGCTGAGCGCCCGCATGGTCGCCGAAATGCGCAAGGACGACCGCCTGGGCGGTCTGTCGGGCCTGGGCATGCTGCTCGCCCCGACTCTGGTGTCGGGTGCAGTGGACGCCTTCGTCACGCCCCAGGCCATCGCGGTCATGGTGCAGGAAGGCCAGGGGCCCAAGCCCGACCAGGCCAAGGTCGAGCCCGAGGCTGGCCCGAAGCCGCAGAGCAAGCCCGAAAGCAAGAAGGTGCGACAGTCCTGGGGCTACCGCGACCTCGACACCTTCGCCGTCACCCTGACCCGCGATGACCAGCCGGACGAGCAGGTCTCCCTGCTGATGAAACGCCGCAACCTGTTCGGCTGGAAGCTGGCGGGGATTGATCTGAGCGCGCCGGAGTAACGCATTCTCTGCTCCCTTCCCCCTCGAG
>NZ_JACARP010000162.1:0-4164 GCF_013386595.1 Brevundimonas sp. P7753
GCGCCCCCACCCGACCTCGCCTGACGGCTCGGCCACCCTCCCCATGAAGGGGAGGGAGAAGGGTGAGGTCTGGATCGAAGGCTATGCCTCGCTGTGGGGCGCGGCGGACCTGAACGGGGACGTGGTGGCGCGCGGCGCCTTCGTCGACAGCCTGGGGAAGACCGGCGCGGCGGGGGTGCGGATGCTGCATCAGCACGAGAGCCGGGCGGTGGTCGGGGTCTGGGACGAGATGGTCGAGGACGAGCGCGGCTTGCGGGTGCGCGGGCGCGTTTGCGACTGGTCGGCTGAGGCGCGTTACGCTCAGGCCCTGACGCGGGCGGGGGCGCTGGACGGGCTGTCGATCGGGTTTCGCGCGGCGAAGGCGCGGCGCGACGGGCGGCTGCGGGTGCTGAGCGCGGTGGAGCTGTGGGAGGTGTCGCTGGTGACATTCCCGATGCTGCCGAGCGCGCGGTTCAGGTCGGTCGTGAGCGGAAGCGGCGCAGCAGGATGAAGAGGACGGCCAGGGTCGGGAGCAGGATGGCGAAGCCGGCGGCGTAGCCGATCAGGACGGGGTGATCCGATCCGGCGGCGACGGCGCCGCGCTGGAAGGCCGCCTTCACGAGCGAGGCGGGGACGCCGAGGAGGAAGACGACGACGAAGACGCCGCCAGCGAGCCGCCAGCGGGGCGTCTTGACGGGTTTCTGATGCGAGAAGACGCCGGGCGGGAACAGGGCGAGGAAGAGGGCCAGCAACAGCGGCTGCAGGAGGCTGGGCCAGAGGTCGGCGAGGGTGAAGATCGGGGCGGGCATAGGTTAGCGCTTCTTCGACGTATCGACTTCCCGGATCAGGGCGCCCTGGACGCCCCAGAGCTTGTCGCCGGCCATGACGTAGATCGGCAGGCGGTTGAGCAGGGACAGGAAGACGTGAACCTCCAGCGGTTGGGGGGCGACGATGACGTTGGTCATGAGGCCCACCGTCTGGCCGCCCTGCTGAGCCTGACGACGGTCGAGGTCGAGGCAGCCGCCGGACAGTTGCTCGCGCTTTTCGAGGGTCCGGCCGTCGGCGCTGACGTGGAAGCGGTAGTGGCCGCCCATCGGCACCTTGTTGGCGTCGGTGGTCGAGGCCAGCAGCCAGACCAGCCAGCCGTCGCTGTCGGGATCGTCCAGAACCACGGCGTTGTAGCGGGCGGCGCAGCGCAGGGCGCCGATGCCGGAGGCGGCGGTGTTGCGGGCCAGATAGCGCACAAGGTGATCGTCAGGGAGGGCGGCGCCGGCAGCCTCTGTCACGGCGCCGGCGCGGCCGTTCTTGTCGACCAGAATGTCGTAGCCGGGACGCGGTGCGGCGGGGTCGCCGAGGAGGAAGCGGACCAGTTGATCCTCGCCGTTCGGGACCACGATCCAGCCGATCAGGCCCTCGGGCGGCTTGCCGCTGAAGCGGGCGAGCAGGGCGTCGGTGGCGCGGGCGGCGGCGCGGTCCTGAAGGAATATCGAGGAGCCGACGGCGCCGGTCTGCGTCAGCGGCCAGGCCTCGACCTGGGCCGGGGGCGCGTCGTCGGCGGCTTGCGCGGCGGGAGCCAACGACAGGGCGGCGAACAGAGACATCAGCAGCAGTCGCATGGCGATCCTTCAAGGGAGCGTCCTGCGCCGCGGCAGGATCCGGGTGCGACCTTCGAAGGTCGCACCCCAGCGTAACCGCGAATCGCGGTTCTTCAACCGGAGAGAGCATGAAAGAGACCAAGACCGCCTCGGCTTCGCCCGAGGCGCGCGCCGCCCTGCATGAGATGATGGCGGCGTTCGAGGCGTTCAAAGGGGCGAACGACGCCCGTCTGGACGAGATCGAGAAGAAGGCGTCGGCCGATGCGCTTCTGGAGGAGAAGGTGGCGCGCATCGATCAGGCGGTGGCGGGGGCGCAGGCGCGTCTCGACCGTGCGCTGAGCGAGAGCCGTCGTCCGATGTTGGGTGCTGAGGTGCCGGTCGTGGCGGCGGCGCCGGAGGCCAAGGCGGCGTGGGACGGCTATATGAAGTCGGGTCAGTCCTATGGACTGGAGCTGAAGGCGGGGCTGTCGTCGGCGTCGAACTCGGCGGGCTATGTCGTGCCGCCTGAGACGGAGCGGGCCATCGAGCGCCGCCTGATGGCGGGCTCGCCGATGCGCGAGATCGCCACGGTGCGCACGGTGGGTTCGGGCGTGTTCCGCAAGCCGGTGTCGACGGCGGGCGTGACGGCGGGCTGGGTGGCCGAGACGGCGGCGCGGCCGGAGACGGACCCGGCGACCTTGAGCCTGCTGGAGTTTTCGTCGGCGGACCTCTACGCCTGTCCGGCGGCGACGCAGTCCTTGCTCGACGACGCCCTGATCGATCTGGACGAATGGCTGGCGGCCGAGGTCGAGGACGCCTTTGCGGCGCAGGAGACGGCGGCCTTCGTCAGCGGCGACGGGGTCAACAAGCCCAAGGGCTTCCTGGCCTACGCCACGGCGACCGAAGGGACGCAGACCTGGGGCCAGATCGGTACGGTGGCCTCGGGCGCGGCGGGGGCGTTTGCCTCGACCAGTCCCGCGGACAAGCTGATCGACCTGATCTATGCGCCCAAGGCCCAGTATCGGCCGAACGGGCGCTTTGTCATGAACCGACGCACGGTCTCGTTGGTGCGCAAGTTCAAGGACGCGGACGGGAACTATGTCTGGTCGCCGGCGACGCGGCCGGGCGATACGGCGTCGCTGCTGGGCTATCCGGTCACCGAGATCGAGACCATGCCGGATGTGGCGGCCAACAGCCTGTCGATCGCGTTCGGCGACTTCTCGCGGGGCTATCTGATCGTGGATCGCGCGGGGGTGCGGGTGCTGAGGGACCCCTATTCGGCCAAGCCCTATGTGCTGTTCTACACGACCAAGCGCGTGGGCGGCGGGGTGCAGAACTTTGATGCGATCAAGCTGATGAAGTTCGCGGCCTCGTAAGGGGCTGATGACTTTCCTCCCTGTTCGCGGAGCGAATGGGGAGGTGGCGCGTCGCGATAGCGACGTGACGGAGGGGGCGACTCGAGGGCTGACGTTTGCGTCGCCCCCTCCACCACTTCGTGGTCCCCCTCCCCACAAGTGGGGAGGAAAGGGGCGGCGTCCGAACATTGGAGATTTTAGCATGAGCGCACCCGTGACCCTCACGGAGGCGAAGCTGTTCCTGCGCGTCGAGCATGAGGCGAAGGACGGGCTGATCCAGACCCTGATCGAGGCGGCGAGGGCGCGGGTCGAGGGGGAGGTGGGGCTGAGCCTGGCCTCGACCTCGGCGGCGCCGTTGCGGTTGGCGGTGATGATGCTGGTGCTGCGGGCCTATGAGCGGGGCGACAGCGAGATGAGCGTCGCGCCGGTCGAGGGGTGGATCGCGCCTTATCGCGTGGTGCGGCTGTGAGCGCGGGGGCATGAAGGTGATCGCGAGCCTGGTGCGGGCGGTGGAGGCGGAGACGACCTATGGCGGGCGGGTCGTCAGCTATGAGCCGGTCGGATCGTTGTGGTTGAGCCTTGGGGCGCGGCGTCGGCGCGAGCGGACGGAAGCCGGCGTGACGCGCGGGGTGGAGACGCTGAGCGCCACGGTGCGGGCCGATCCGCGTCTGTCCGAGGGGCTGGTGGTGCGCTTTGGCGGGGCGGACTGGGGCGTCGTCGGCGTCGAAGCCGATCCCAAGGCGGCGGGGCGCGTGCGGCTGAACCTGGAGCGGGCGCGATGAGGGATCATGAGGGGGCGCTGATCAAGGCGCTGATCGCCTGGCTGAAGGGCGACGCGGCCTTGCAGGCGCTGCTGGGCGATCCGGCAAGGGTCTGGGACCAGCCGCCGGAGGAGCCCGCGTTTCCGCATCTGCTGATCGGCAAAAGCGAGAGCCGGGGGCTGAACGCGGACGGCGGCGGGGTCGAGCATCGGCTGACCCTGACCTGCGCCAGTCGGTTCAACGGCATGGAGGAGGCGCGGGCGGTGGCGGCGGCGGTGCGGGCGCGGGTGGCGGATGCCGCCGTCGAGGCTGACGGGGTGAGGGCGGTCAGTCTGGGCGTGACCTTTACCGATGTGTTCCGCAGCGGGGATCTGAAGCGAGCTTGGGCGGTGATGCGGCTGCGGGCTGTGACGGACGAGGTTTGAGCCTCGAAGCGGGCTGACTCGATCCTCCCCTGCGGAGCGGGGGAGGGGGACCATGCGCAGCATGGTGGAG
>NZ_JACARP010000163.1:0-772 GCF_013386595.1 Brevundimonas sp. P7753
TGGCGGGGGTGCGGCTGACCGACGGCCGGACGGTGTCGGTGCTGCGGGACTGGGAGGGGAAAGGGGCGGACGGGAAGCAGAAGGCCGTCTTCCTGCGACGCTTGCGAGACGGGGGCTGCCGCCTGTTCGGCAATGTTCTGACGCCGGACTATAACGCCGCGCACCGCGACCACTTCCATCTGGACGGCGCCGCCCGCGGGGTGTGCCTGAGCGCGCGATAGTCATCTGAGCTCTTGGCCTGCGGATTCGCTTTACAGTTGACGGACTGTGGATAGTCGGGTGACAAAGTCGGGCAGTCCGGATTTCACGTGGGGTCCAAACCCGCGTCTCGCTCCTTCGCCTGAACGAGCTTGTCCAGATGGACTGACGGATTATCCCGCGTGGAAATCCGCCTGGCAAAGCGCGTTTACGGAGACGCTAAGATGGCGACCGGCACGGTTAAGTGGTTCAACCCCACCAAGGGCTATGGCTTCATTCAGCCCGACGGCGGCGGCTCGGACGTTTTCGTCCACGTCACGGCCGTTCAGAAGGCTGGCCTGCAGGGCCTCGATGAAAACGCCAAGGTCGAGTACTCGCTGGAAGATCAGCGCGGCAAGACCTCGGCTGTGGACCTCAAGGTTCTCTAAGGCCCACGGACCCTTCGGGTTCTGAGATTGAAAGGCGCGGGACCTGCCGGTTCCGCGTCTTTCTTTTTGTGAAGTGAAGAGCGCTAATGCGCGGCTCGCGGATCCGCGCTGCTTGAGCGCAGCCTTGCTCGATCCTCCCCCGTGAA
>NZ_JACARP010000163.1:785-1080 GCF_013386595.1 Brevundimonas sp. P7753
GGCGGTAGACGGGCGCGGGCCAGCCCATCAGGGTCTGGATCAGGCGCTGGATATGGGCGGCCTCGAACAGGTCCTGTCCGCGCACGACATGGGTGATCTCTTGCAGGGCGTCGTCGTGGGTGACGGCGAGGTGGTAGGCCGTGCCGGCGTCCTTGCGCGCCAGCACCACGTCGCCCGCCGTCTCGGGCCGGGCGCGGACGAGTCCGGTTTCGCCATCGGGACCGACGCCCTCCTCGATGAAGGACAGGCTGTTCCATGCCGCGTCGCCCAGGGCTTCACGCGCGCGGTCCAGCGA
>NZ_JACARP010000017.1:0-409 GCF_013386595.1 Brevundimonas sp. P7753
GACCCGCGACGTCCTGGCCGACACCCTGGCCGAGCTGGAAGGCGGCGCCGGCGCCGTCATCACCGCCACCGGCATGGCGGCGGTCGATCTGCCGCTGAGCCTGCTGAACCCTGGCGAGCTGCTGATCGCGCCCCACGACTGCTATGGCGGGACCCACCGCCTGCTGTGCGCCCGAGCGAAGAAAGGTCATTTCCGCGTCGCCTTCGTCGATCAGAACGACGGCGAGGCCCTGGACGCGGCCCTGGCCGACGGCGCCAGGCTGGTGCTGATCGAGACCCCGTCCAACCCCCTGCTGCGGGTCGTGGACGTGGCCGATGTCTGTCGTCGCGCCCATGCCGTCGGCGCCAAGGTGGTGTGCGACAACACCTTCTTGTCGCCCGCCCTGCAACGCCCGCTGGAGCTGGGCGCC
>NZ_JACARP010000017.1:420-639 GCF_013386595.1 Brevundimonas sp. P7753
CGCCGGTCTGGTCGCCGCCGCCCTGGAACAGCATCCGGCGGTCAAGGCCGTCCACTATCCGGGTCTGAAATCCCACCCCGGCCATGATCTGGCCGCGCGCCAGCAGTCGGGACCGGGCGCCATGCTCAGCTTCGAACTGAACGGCGGAACGGACGTCGTGCGCGACCTGATCGAGGGTCTGGACATCTTCACCCTGGCCGAGTCGCTGGGCGGGGTCGA
>NZ_JACARP010000164.1:0-802 GCF_013386595.1 Brevundimonas sp. P7753
GCCCGCGCCGAAGCCGAACTGGCCCATGCCTAGATCGACTTCGACCAGGCCGAGATCACGTTGCGCATGGCCCACATCACCCTGGCCAAGTTCTGGGACGGCGGCGCCGATGACGAAATCTGCGCCGCCGTCCCAGAACTTGGCCAGGGTGATGCGGGCCATGCGCACCGTGATCTCGGCCTGGTCGAAGTCGATCTGGGCCTGGGCCAGTTCGGCTTCGGCGCGGGCTCCGGCGAACAGCGGGTCACGCGCAGCTTTCACCCGGCGTTGCACTTCCGTCTGGAAGCGCTCGGCCAGGACGAGCCGTTCGCGGGCGATCTCCAGCTGGGCTTCGGCCGTCAGGACTTCGGACCAGTTGCGCTGGACCCGTTCAAGCCGGTCCAATTGGGCCACGCGGGCCTGGGCGGCGACGAGACCGGTTTCTCCGCGCGCCAGCGTCACCCGGGCGGAACGGTCTCCGCCTCTCTCCAGGCGCTGCTCATAGGAGAGGGTCGTCTCGGTTCGGCCGAGAATGTCTCCTCCGCCGAACGTGGGGAGGTTCTCGACCATCAGGCCGACGACAGGGTTCGGGCGAGCGTCAGCCTGCCGCACGCCGGCTTGCGCCGCCTCTGTGCGAGCGGCGGTTCCGGCCAGGGCGGGATCGGCCCCGACGGCGCGGCGTAGGGCCTCTTCCAGAGGAAGGGGGCGGGCAGGGGCGGTCGCGGGCGTCGCCTGGGCGAGCGCCTCGACGGGCGGCCAGGCCGCCGCGAGTGTGAGCGCGAGGGCCGAAACGGCCGCACGACGCGCCCACGATCCGGCGGGG
>NZ_JACARP010000165.1:0-470 GCF_013386595.1 Brevundimonas sp. P7753
CGGCGGGCTTCGGCGCGCGCCGCACCTCGTCCAGGGCCTTGAGCAGCATCTGCCACGTCCGCGACAGGGTTCCCGCCGAGATGGCCGCGCCCAGCGCCGTCAGCTTCTGCGCCTGATCATTGGGCAGGCGGGTGGCGTTCGGGCCGAGCATCTTGGCGACCGAGGCGGCGTGGCAGTGCTCCAGCAGGTCGTTCGTCACCTGCACCGGATCGGCGCCATAGCCGTAAAGGGTGCGGAAATTCTCCAGCGCCTCGGCGGTGCGCCCGGCCATGACGGATTCGAACAGGGCGATGGTCTGGGTGCGGTCGGCCAGGCCCAGCATGTCGCGGACGGTGGCGGTCTGCACCGTCTGCCCGTGCTCGGCTTGAACCAGGGCCTGGTCCAGCAAGCTGAGGCCGTCGCGCACCGAACCCTCGGCGGCGCGGGAAATCAGCGCCAAGGCCTCCTGCTCGATCTTCATGCCTTCGCGG
>NZ_JACARP010000166.1:0-373 GCF_013386595.1 Brevundimonas sp. P7753
GCCGCCGCCGATCGACTGGACGATGACACCGCCGCCGCCGCCGGTGTGTTCCACCGGGACGAACTCGGCCACGCCCCCGGCAGTGGCGACGATCCGGCCGCCGACCAGCACATTGCCCGTGCTGGTGAAGGCAACGTCGCCGGCATCGTCACCGACGCCGNNGCCGCCGCCGCCGGCGACCGACTGGACCAGCGCGCCGACCGAATCCACGCCTTCGACCAGGATGTTGCCGTCCAGCGAGGCCGTAACATCGTCCGAACGACCGCCAGCACCGCCAAAACCGCCCAGACCAAAGGTCACGATCGGCTCTTCAGCCTGTTCATCGATCTGGAAACCGCCCGAGACGTTGATGGCGCCGGCGCCGCCGCCGCCG
>NZ_JACARP010000167.1:0-1243 GCF_013386595.1 Brevundimonas sp. P7753
GGCCGTGACCGTCAACGCATCACCGTCGGGGTCGCTGTCGTTGGCCCGCACCATGATGTCCACCGCCATCGAGGCGGTGACGACGGCCGTGTCATTGACGGCCACAGGCACCTGGTTGGTGGCAGTGACATTGACCGTCACCGTCGCCGAGGCGGAACCTCCGCGCCCATCCGAGATCGTATAGGTGAAGGTCTTTGCCCCTGGCGTCGTCGGAGCGGAGTACCGGACATGCGTGCCGCCGCCCTGGACGGCGACCGTCCCGCCGCCTGAGGGCGCGCCAACCGCCGTCACGGTTAGCGGATCACCATCCAGCTCGCTGTCGTTGGCCAGCACCATGATATCCACGGCAGCCGAAACCGTGGCGTTCGCCGTGTCATTGTTCGCGACCGGAGCACGATTGACCCCGGAAGTTGCGACCTGGGAGCGGTTGCCTGCGGCATCATAGCTATATTGGACTACGACGCCGGTCTCATACGTCACTCGCATCAGACGTCCGAGCGCATCATACTGGTACTGCGTGCCAGCGTCCGTTGATGCCGGAAGCCCAATAGATCCCGCCAGAGCCGCGAAAGCGACGCACCCTCTCAGAAAACGTCTCATCAGAAAGGCGCTCCGATCGAGGACAGACCTCGAAAAACGGGAGCATTGAGACACTTCCGGCGCGGCCAATCTTCCGTCAGGAAGCCAACCCACCCTTAAGATTCTACAGCCCCCAAACCTGTAAAGAGAACGCGAGACCATGACACACTGTCAAGCTTTAACTCATGATTAGATTCATCCACGGCGTGGATAGTTCCAGGTGGCCCTTCGGAACTCCGGACTGATCGACTTGCTTTCGCGGATGCAACCATCTTCCAACACGCCAAGACTGTGGATAGCCACACAACGATGCCCTTCACATCGACGCTTGCGGCTTGGCAATAACGCATATCTGGCGTTTATCTTGAGGAGTGCAGAGACTGCCGGGGGGCATTATGCGTAGAATTGAACTCGGGACCGTAGCGCTCAGCGCGGCGCTGATGCAGCCGATCACTGCGTATGCCCAATCCGTTCTTGTCGATCCCGCCGGCTCTGGCCCCATCGTCTCCGCCGTCCAGTGGCTGCAAGGCACCCTGCTCGGCACCATCGCCACGGTCGTAGCGGTGATCGCCGTGGCCTGCGTGGGCCTGCTGATGCTGAGCGGCCGGATCAATTGGCGCCACGGCGCGGTCGTCATCCTGGGCTGCTTCATCCTGTTCGGCGC
>NZ_JACARP010000168.1:0-543 GCF_013386595.1 Brevundimonas sp. P7753
GCGGCCAGCATGAAGGCGCGGTCATAGAAGGCGTCGGTCACAGCCGCGCCGACCGGCGACGCCAGCGCCATGGCTGCGAGCGTCGCGGCCAGCATTCTGCTGGCGGAACGGGGGGAAAGGCCTATCCTCATGGGCTCGACCCTAGGGCCGCAAGGTTCCGGTCTCGTGTCCAATCAGGGTTAGCGAATTGCTTCTTTCCACCGATGTCTGGGCCGGCGCCCTGATCCGCCGCGCCGAACTGGAAGGCGCCTACGCCACCGTGGTCAAGAAGGGGGATGCACGCGGCGGGGCCGTGATCGTCAAGGCCTACAACACGTCCGACCGCACGGCGCGCCTGTTCGCCGAAGCCACCGGCATGGACGGCGAACCCCTGTGGATCCAGCCCGTCGTCAGCGACAGCGAGAGCGAACTGGACGCCTATATCGAGCGCCAGCGCCGCTATGATCCCGACCTCTGGGTGGTCGAGATCGAGGACCGGCAGGGCCGACATTTCCTGACGGAGAAGGTGCAGGAGGGGTGAGAGACGCCTTCTCCCTCCCCGTT
>NZ_JACARP010000169.1:0-519 GCF_013386595.1 Brevundimonas sp. P7753
CGACTGGGCCAGAACCCCCGTCGAAAGATCGCCAAAGGCCACCAGATCGCCGGTATGCGTGCTGGCGATGTCGGCTGCACGGTTGTCGTTACCGTCCATACCGCCCAGCACGACATGGAAGCCGGTCGCCATGGCGCCGATCTCGTTCTCGATGGAGGCGAGATCAACGTTCATCGACAACGTCCCGCCACCACCGGCCAGCGACTGGGCAAAGTCCACAATCGCGTGATCGCCAGCCGTTTGGAATGTGCCGGTTGTATTCACCGTCACCTTGCCTGCGTTCATGCTGGTGGCCTTTTGGGCGCCGACGCGAACGGCGATGACGGGCTCTTCCTTGGGTTTGATGCCGATCATGCCGACGTAGGGCACGCCCGGCATACCGACGACACCGGCCAGATCCAGCGCCAGCGAACCGCCGCCGCCGTTGATGCTCTCGGCCTTGATGGCCATCGCGCCGTCGCCCAGCACAGTGATGTCGCCGGAGTGGTCCACCACCACCTCGCCGCCGATACCGCCCGA
>NZ_JACARP010000170.1:0-514 GCF_013386595.1 Brevundimonas sp. P7753
TTGGCGGCGGCGGCGGCTCGATGGTCGTGCAATTGCCTTCGATCAATACGGGTCTTGTGGCCAGCCTTGGCGCACAAGGCGGCAGCGGCGCCGATGCGGCGGGTATCACCGGGAACTATCGTGGTGGCACGCAGACGTTTGGCGACAACGCCCTTGGCCTGTTGCTGCAATCCATCGGTGCGGGCGGTGGTGAAATCCGCCTGTCGGGTGTGAACGGGGCAGACCTGACTCTGGGCGGCGCCCAGGGCGTGTCGGGTGATGGCGGTGCGATCGACCTGACCCACAATGGCGGCATCTTCACCAGCGGCAACATGGCCCACGGCCTGATGCTGCAATCCATCGGCGGCGGCGGCGGCGCCATGTTCGGCGTTGCGTCGAACGGTTCGCTGAACCTGTCGGACGATAACCGCGGCAACGGCGGCGCGATCAGGCTTGTCCAGTCCGATGCGGTCGTGGTGACGGGCGACAACAGCTATGGCGTGATCGCCCAGTCTCTGGGCGGCGGCGGCGGCTG
>NZ_JACARP010000170.1:531-1448 GCF_013386595.1 Brevundimonas sp. P7753
CTGGCCCAGAGCGAGGGCCTCGACGGCGCGGGCGACATCACCGTCAATCTGGACGATTTCGTACGCGGGGGTTCGGGGACGGGCATCGGCCTGCAACTGCTGGGCGGTTCGGATAATCTTGTCACCACCAACACCTCGCTGTCCGCCGTCAGCGGCATGGCCCTCCAGGGAGGCGCGGGCAATGACCGGATCGTCAACAATGGTCTGGTGTTCGGCAATATCGACCTGTCAGGCGGCGACAACCGCTTCCTGAACAGCCTCGGCGCGACCTATCTGACATTCGATCGCATTATCCTGCGCGATAGCCTGCTCTCGCGTATGGCGGCCGGTTCGGTCTCGGCACAGGCTGTCGCTCTGGCTGGCGGCGCGGCGACCTTTACCAACGACGGTCTATTGCGTCTGGGCCTGGAAGGTCCGTCCTGGCCGCTGGATCTGGCTGCAGGTGAAACCTTCGGCGATCTGGACGGCCTGGTGGAGGCCAAGAACAACGTCTATTACGGCGCCCGCGTCATCTCGACCGTGGAGCTGGACGGCCACTTCGTCCAGACCGCGACAGGCAAGACGCTGTTCGACGTGGCCTTCGGTCCCTATGCCTCGGACCGCGTGAACGTCTCGGGCGATGCAGTGGTGTCCGGCGAGATTGGCGTGAACCTTCTGTGGCTGGAAAATGCACGTCCGCTGACCCTGTTCGCCACGGGGGGGCAGGGCGTGGCGGGTGATTACAACATCGCTTCTACTCTGGCCCTGAACTACAGCCTCACGGGCGATGGCGAAGGCGTGCACCTGAGCGTGGACAGCGATTTCGGTCTGGACCACATGCGTCCGAACGAACGCCGTCTGGGCGGCCATATGGACTCCGCTCTGCAAGAGGGCGGGGCCAACGGAATCGGCCGTCTGATGGCGGCTCTGGGCAACAT
>NZ_JACARP010000171.1:0-1612 GCF_013386595.1 Brevundimonas sp. P7753
CAGGAAGCCGAAGCCGGCATGGCCGAAATGAGCGCCAAGTTCCGGGCGGGTGGGGCTGCGATTGAGGTGAAGGTGTGAAGAGAGAAAAACTGCCGAGTTCTCAAAATGGTAGCAAGGACCTGGCTGTTCGACCTGCACTAGTTGCACTTCCCACCAAGCATGCCACAGTGGGGATTACAGCATAGCTCGGGGGACGAATTGAATTTCCAAGACGCGAAAGACCTTCTTCGCAAAGGCTTTCTGGCAAAAGCCTTTGCTCTGGAATCTGAAGACGGCGAGTCCCTTACGTTGTCTCATGCATCGTCCATCAACCCGATTCTCATCACCAAAGACCTTATCGCGGATTATGCGTCGGTCGGGGATGTGCTCGGCGGCTATGTGCCGAGAGACGGAAGACCTGACGTCATAGGGACCGGCTACCGAGAACAGCGGGTTCTTTGGGGGGAGTTTTCCGTAGGATCCCTATCCGAGATCAAATACGTTTTTGGCGACACAACGGGACCCCATATTTATCTAGAGACAAGCCCTGCCTCAACAGCGTTTTGGTCCTCATGCCTTTTTGACGAAGCCCTAGTCGATTACTATATATCTAGATTTAATAGATACAAAAAGCTTTAATTTACATAGATTTCTAAGCCGAATATTGACCATCAAGGCTACCAACGTCGGGATAATGTCCGAAGAAAAGTTGCTCGAAGAAACGGACAGCCTTTTTGACGCCGCCCTTTTTGAATTAGCTTACGAAAAACAGGTCGTTCTGCTTCGGTCATTCATGTGGTCGAAACCAATAACAACCGACGACGATGAAGACGAAAGCGAATCTTCGTCCGCAGAATACCCAACAATCCCGCCTGTATACAACATTGATCTTACGCGCTTTTATATAAGAGGATGCACTTCAGATCCATACATACAGTTTCTATCATTTTATCATGTAGCAGAGCATTTCTTCCTCATTGTGTCGGATGGCGCTCTGTATAAAAAAATGTCATCAATAATCAATGATAGAAAGTTTAAATCAAATAAGCCATACTTGGACAAGTTAATTCAATCAGTAGGAGATCATAAAGCGGAATCCAAAGAAGAGGAAATGCTTAAATCTGTTATGATAGAGTTTCTTGACGAAGACGAACTCATTGCAGAGATCGCTCGAATAGAGCGAGATGCAGGACAAAAAATATACACTTCAAAAACATCGTGTTTTGGATACGATCTTGAAAAGATCACACTACAAAAATCGCATCTGTTTGGCCCTTTATCCAAACGCATTAAGACTATACGGAACGCTTTGGTCCATTCATCAGATCGCCATGAGCGCAAGAACCGATACGTTCCTGGAGCAGAAGCCAATCAGATACTGAAACGAGAGATTCCGCTTATGAAATACATGGCTGAGCGTATAATCATTCGAGATTCTACAGCTCGCCCATGATCGGCGGCAGAAGTTCAGGTGGTCAAGAAACGCAGCTCTCTTGAGCATCGCATCCTCGCCGGGCCGAACGGCGCGGGAAAGACCACCTTCATCAACGGCTTCCTGCGGGAACGGGCCGAAGCGTTTCAGTTCGTCAATCGGGACGACGCAGCGCGCCTCTTCTTTCGTCATCCTCCGGCA
>NZ_JACARP010000018.1:0-66288 GCF_013386595.1 Brevundimonas sp. P7753
CCCATCGACCTGCCCCCCGAAGCCCTGGCCGGCCCCCTATCGGCCCGATTGGCGACGGCGCGACGGCTGGCCGAGACCCACGGCTGGCGACGCCTGATGGAGGCCTATCGCCCGATCACGCTCGACCTGTGGCGCACGGCCGCCGACGCCGAACGGGCCCGCTTCCTGCGTCACCTGCGCCCGTGGTGGGATGTCCATCGCCACCGCCTCGCCCCCGAGATCGCCGCCGAACTGGACCGGCTGCTCGTCGAGCGCCGTCTGACCGTCCGCGCCGGACGCATCCGCAATGTCGAGGCATTCGCCCGGACCGCCGCCCTGCATCTGACCACGCGGGACGGCCCCCAGACCCTGTCGGCGCCCTGGCTGATCGACTGCACCGGCCCCGGCCATGACGCGACCACCGCGCCCCTGACCGCCGACCTGATCGCCCAAGGCCGCGCCCGTCTGGCCGCCTCAGGCCTCGGCCTGGACCTCGACCAGGCCGGTCGCGTCCTCCATGCCGACGGGACGCCGGACCTGGACCTCTACGTCCTCGGCCCGCCCGCCCGCGCCGCCTTCTGGGAAACCGTCGCCGTGCCCGACATCCGCCAGCGCATCGAGGCCCTGGCCGCCCGCCTGACCGCCTGATCCGACCCGCCGCCTTGCGGTCGAAACTTCCAAAGAGGCCCACATTTCTTTCCGAGACATGGCGTCTGGCGGGCGTTTGCCGGGTCGGCTATCACCGGGTCAGGAGAGGAAACACAAAAATGAACCGTCACCGCACCCGCGTGCTTGGGGGCCGCACCCTCGCACCTGAAACCCTGATGATGGGCTATGGCTATGACCCCGCCCTGTCTGAGGGCGCGATCAAGGCGCCTCTGTTCCAGTCGTCCACCTTCGTCTTCAAGTCGGCCGAGGACGGCAAGCGCTTCTTCGAGGTCGCCTATGGCCTGCGCCAGCGCGACCCGGACGAGGCGCTCGGCCTGATCTATTCGCGCATCAACAACCCCAATCTCGAGATTCTCGAGGATCGCCTCGCCGTCTGGGACAAGGCCGACAAGGCCCTGGTCTTCTCGACCGGGATGGCCGCCATCTCGACGGCCATGCTCGCCCTGGTCCGTCCCGGCGACGTCATCCTCTATACGGCCCCGGCCTATGGCGGCACCGAATACCTGTTCGACCGCATCCTGCCCCGCTACGGGGTCAAGGCGATCAGCGTGCCCGCCGCCGAGGGCGCCGACGCCCTGGACGCCGCCATGATCGACGCCGCCGCCCAGGCCAAGACCACTGGCGGGTGCCTCGCCGCCGTCTATCTGGAGACCCCGGCCAACCCGACCAACCAGTTGGTCGACATCGCCCGCGCCGTGGCGGGAACCAAGGCCGTGGATCAGGCCGAGCGCCCGGTCGTGGCCGTGGACAACACCTTCCTCGGCCCCCTGTGGCAGAGCCCGCTGGAGCTGGGCGCCGACCTCGTCCTCTACTCGCTGACCAAGTATGTCGGCGGCCACTCCGACCTGATCGCGGGCGGCTGCATGGGCGCCGCCGACGTGATGGCGCGGGTCGGCGAGATGCGCACCATCTGCGGCACCAACACCGATCCGCACACGGCCTGGCTGCTGCTGCGAAGTCTGGAGACCCTGCATATCCGCATGGAGCGGGCGCAGGAGAACGCCCTGATCCTGGCCGAGCGCCTGCGCGCTGATCCGCGCGTCAGCGCCGTTCTGACCGCCGGGGGGCCGGACGCCTCGCCAGAACAGCAGGCCATCTTCGAGGCCCAGTGCAAGGGTTCGGGTTCGACCTTCTCGTTGGAGCTGCCGGGCGGCGAGGCCGAGGCCTTCCGTATGCTGAACGCCCTGCGGCTGTTCAAGCTGGCCGTCAGCCTGGGCGGGGCCGAGAGCCTGGCCTCGCACCCCTCCAGCATGACCCACTCGGACTACACGCCCGAGGCCAAGGCGCGCAGCGGCATCGGCGACAACCTGGTGCGGCTGTCGGTCGGCATCGAGAACGTCGAGGACCTGTGGGCCGACCTGCAACAGGCCCTGGCCGCGATCTAAGGCGGTTGGCGGGCGCCGTTCGCGGCGCCCGCCGACCTTTACTGACCCGCCGCCTTCACCGCCGCTGAGACGTCGGCGACCACGCGTTTGACCAGGGCCTCGTCGTCGCCCTCGGCCATGACGCGGATCAGTTTTTCGGTGCCGGACGGACGCACCAGCAGACGGCCCGAGCCGTTCAGGGCGGCTTCGGCTTCGGCCATGGCGGCCTTGACCTTCTCGTCTTCCAGCGGCTTGCCGGCGGTGTAGCGCACGTTCTGCAGCAGTTGCGGCACCGGCTCGAACTGCCGGGCCAGCTCGCTCATCGGCACACCGGTCTCGACCAGGACGGCCAGCACCTGCAACGCCGCCATCAGGCCGTCGCCGGTCGTGGCGTAGTCCTTCAGGATGATGTGGCCCGACTGCTCGCCGCCGATGTTGAAGCCGCCCGCGCGCATCCGCTCCATGACGTAGCGGTCGCCCACCTTCGTCCGCTCCAGCGTCAGGCCCTCGGCCTTCAGCTTCCGCTCCAGCCCCAGGTTGGACATGACGGTGGCGACCACGCCGCCGCCGTTCAGCCGCCCCTTGCGGGCCCAGGCCAGGCCGACCAGGGCCATGATCTGATCGCCGTCGACCACATGGCCCTTTTCGTCGCAGATGATCAGCCGGTCGGCGTCGCCGTCCAGGGCGATGCCGATGTCGCAGCGATAGCGCTTCACCGCCTCCGACACGGCCTCGGGATGGGTCGAGCCGCAGTCGGCGTTGATGTTCAGGCCGTTCGGCTCGACGCCGACGGGGAAGACCTCGGCTCCCAGCTCATAGAGGGTGGTCGGGGCCACGCGGTAGCCGGCGCCGTTGGCGCAGTCGATGGCGATGCGCAGGCCCTTGAGACTGAGCCGCTTGGGGAAGGCCGACTTGGCGATTTCGATGTAGCGCGGCGGGGCGTCGTCGATGCGCTTGACCCGGCCCAGCTTGTTGGCAGGGGCCAGGTCCTGATCCAGGCCCTCGTCCATCATGGCCTCAATCTTCAGCTCGATCTCGTCCGACAGCTTGTAGCCGTCCGGCCCGAACAGCTTGATGCCGTTATCCGCATAGTCGTTGTGCGAGGCCGAGATCATGATGCCCAGATCGGCGCGCATCGACCGCGTCATCACGGCCACGCCGGGCGTCGGCAGTGGACCGAATGTGCGCACGTCCATGCCGACCGAGGCCAGCCCCGCCACCAGGGCCGGCTCGATCATATAGCCGGACAGACGCGTGTCCTTGCCGATCACCACCAGATGGCGACGGTCGTCGTCGGTGCGGAACATCTTGCCCGCCGCCAGACCCACCCGCAGCGCCACCTCGGCCGTCATCGGATGGGTGTTGGCGCGACCACGGATGCCGTCGGTGCCGAAGTATTTTCTCTCGCCCAAGGGCGTCTTCCTTTGATGGCGGGGCACCGGAGGATTTGCAAAGAAACCTTCCGAAACCCATTTTTTGATGTCGCCTGCCTTCGCTTCCCCTAGACGCAAGATCACAGGGCGAGACGGGCGGAACCCTCTCGCTTACCCCTTACGGCGGCCACGCGCAAAGCGTGACCGCTTCGCCCCTTCACCGGAGCAGACCTCATGTGCGGCATCATCGGCATTACGGGCGCAGGCGCCGTCGTCCCCCGTCTGGTCGACAGCCTGAAGCGGCTGGAGTACCGCGGCTATGACTCCGCCGGGATCGCGGCCATCGTCGACGGCCGCATCGAACGCCGCCGCGCCAAGGGCAAGATCCGCGAACTGGAAGCCGTGCTGGCGGCTGAGCCGCTGACGGGCACCATCGGCATCGGCCACACCCGCTGGGCCACCCACGGCGCCCCGACCACGACCAACGCCCACCCGCACAAGGCTGGCCGCGTCTGCCTGGTCCACAACGGCATCATCGAGAACTTCGCCGAGCTTAAGGCCGAGCTGGAGGCCGAGGGCCGCGTCTTCGAGAGCCAGACCGACACCGAGGTCGTCGCTCACCTGCTGGACCACAAGCTGACAGCGGGCATGGCCCCGCTGGACGCCTTCAAGGCCACCCTGGACCGCCTGACCGGCGCCTATGCGCTCGCCGTCCTGATCGAGGGCGAGGACGAACTGATCCTGGGCGCGCGCCGGGGCAGCCCCCTGGTTGTCGGCTGGGGCGAGGGCGAGATGTACCTGGGCTCGGACGCCCTGGCCGTCGGCCCCTTCACCCAGAAGATCTCCTATCTGGAAGAGGGCGATTACGTCGCCATGACCCGTTCGGGCGCCCACATGTTCGACGCGGCGGGCCGCCCTGCCGACCGCGCCATCGTCCAGGTCTCGGCCTCCTCGGCCCTGGTCGAGAAGGGCGAATACCGCCACTTCATGGAGAAGGAAGTCCACGAACAGCCCGACAGCGTCCAGCACACCCTGTCGGAATATCTCGACCTGGTGAGCGGCACGGCCAAGACCCAGGGCGTGGACTTCGCCGCCGTTGACCGCCTCCAGATCGTCGCCTGCGGCACCGCCTTCTACGCTGGTCAGATCGGCAAATACGCCTTCGAGAAATACGCCGGCCTGCCCTGCGACGTCGAGATCGCCTCGGAGTTCCGCTACCGCTCGCCGGCCCTGACGCCGGGCACGGTCGCCGTCGCCGTCAGCCAGTCGGGCGAGACCGCCGACACCCTGGCCAGCCTGACCTGGTGCAAGGCGCAAGGGTTGAAGACCGCCGCCGTCGTCAACGTCCACTCATCCTCCATGGCGCGCGAGGCCGAGGTCCTGTGGCCGACCCACGCGGGGCCGGAGATCGGCGTCGCCTCGACCAAGGCCTTCACCGCCCAGGTCGCGGCCCTGCTGGCGCTCGCCGTCGCGGCGGGCGTGGCGCGCGGGCGCATCGGCGCTGACGAAGAGGCCGAACTGGTCAAGGCCCTGTTCGAGGCCCCGCGCCTGATCGCCGAGGCCCTGCAGATGGACGGCCAGATCCGCGCCATCGCTCAAGACCTGGCCAAGGCCACTGACGTCCTGTTCCTCGGCCGGGGCGCCATGTTCCCCCTGGCCATGGAAGGCGCGCTGAAGCTGAAGGAGATCAGCTATATCCACGCCGAGGGTTACGCCGCCGGCGAGCTGAAACACGGCCCCATCGCCCTGGTGGACGAAGAGACCCCGATCATCGCCCTGGCCCCGCTGGACGAGGTCTATGAGAAGACCGCCTCCAACCTGCAGGAAGTCGCGGCGCGCGGCGGCCCGGTGATCATGATCGCCCCGGCCACGGCTCCGGCTCCGCACGGCGCCGGCATCCGCCGCGTCGACGCCCCCGACTGCCACCCTCTGATCGCGCCCCTGGTCTATGCCGTTCCGGTGCAGCTGCTCGCCTACTACACCGCCGTCCAGAAGGGCACGGACGTCGACCAGCCCCGCAACCTGGCCAAGTCCGTAACCGTGGAGTGAGTGTCTTTCCTCCCCATTTTATGGGGAGGGGGACCGCGTAGCGGTGGAGGAGGCGGCGCAAACGTCAGCTGTCGAGACGCCCCCTCCGTCACGGGCGCTTCACGCCCCGCGCCACCTCGCCGTCGCCCTGCGACAGGGAGGAAGGATGCAACCTGCTTCGTCCCCTCACGTTTGGAACGGTCACGGTTTGCGCCTATGACAGGCGCCTAACGGCTGTTTCAGGACGACTGATGACGACTTCCCCCGCACGCCTTCGCAAGGCGGTTCTTCCCGTGGCCGGCCTGGGGACCCGCGTCCTGCCCGGCACCAAGACCACGCCGAAGGAACTGCTGAACGTCGTTGATCGACCGATCCTGTCCTACATCGTCGAGGAAGCGCGCGATGCGGGGATCGAGCACATCGTCTTCGTCACCGGCCGCGCCAAGCAGGCCATCGAGGACTATTTCGACCACCAGATCGAGCTGGAGGCCCAGCTTCTGGCCAAGGGCAAGATCGAGCTTCTGGAGGCCATGAACGCCGAGCTGGCCACCGCCGGCGAGATGAGCTTCACCCGCCAGATGCAGCCCAAGGGCCTAGGCCACGCCGTCTGGTGCGCCCGCGACATCATCGGCCACGAACCCTTCGCCGTCATCCTGCCCGACGTCATCGTCGATTCGCAGCCCGGCGCCCTGAAGCAGCTGGCGGACCTCTACGCCGAGGTCGGCGGCAACGTCATCGGCGTCGAAGCCGTGCCCGAGGCCGCCGCCCACAAGTACGGCATCATCGACCCCTCCGCCCAGGACGGTCGTCGCTTCGCCATGAAGGGCATGGTCGAGAAGCCCAAACAGGGCACGGCCCCGTCCAATATGTCGATCTCGGGCCGCTACATCCTGCAGCCGGAAATCTTCGACCTGCTGGAGACCCAGGAGCGCGGCGCCGGCGGCGAAATCCAACTGACCGACGCCATGGATCGACTGATGAAGTCCCAGACCTTCACCGCCTACGAATACGAGGGCGTCACCCACGACTGCGGCGACAAGATCGGCCTGCTGCGCGCCAACGTCGCCCTGGCCCTGAAGCGGCCCGACCTGGGCGAGGCCGCCCGCGCGGCGATCACCGCCCTGCTCTGAGCCCCGGATAGCGCGCCGTTCAGCCTTCCAGAACGGCGCGCTGGGCCAGATCGATATGGAAGGCCAGCCAAGCGTAAATGCCGACGAACTTCAGCCCGTCTTCGGCCGCAACCACCCAGCTTTGAGTGGAATGCAGCAAGACGTCCACGGCCATACTCCCTCCCAGCAAGAGGAAGGCCAGGAGCAGAAAACCGCCGTCTCGCGAAAACAGTCGACGACGTTGAGCAAAGGCATAGGCCAGACCGGCCAAGGCATAGCCGCCGAGAACCACCACCTGCGGAACGCCCCAACCCGGCAGGATGGATTCATGAAGCAGCAGCAGGTCGTCCAGGCACAGGGCCAGACTGAGAACCCCGCCAAACCCCAGCAGCAGCCAATCGGGCTGCGCGCCCCCGCGAGCCCAAAGACAGAGGGCGGCGAATAGCGCCACACCTGCGGCGAGCGCCCAGCCGATCGCGCCCATGTTGGACATGACGCCGTAATAGCCGCGACAGCAGTAGCCAGAGGCCTGCGCCCCGGCGATCACATCCATGAACAACAGGCGCGGATCGGCATAGGTCTGAAAGGTCGCCGTCAGCGCCGCCAAGGCGGCCAACGCCACCAGCACGGTCGACCCGATCCGCACCCGGCTCCGCGTCAGACGCCCCCGCCCGACCTGCTGCGCCACGCCCGTCAGAGCGTCCGGGCGCCCACGCCCCATCCATACTTGCTGCGTCATCACCCTGGGCCCCCGCCTCCCATCCCCCTAGGAGCGCCGCTCGCTAGGGTCAAGCAAACGCCGTCATTCGAGACCGGCTCGCCCGAGACGCATCCCGCGGAGACGCCCTCTCATGGCGGCGGAATGCGAGCAGACCAGCGCACGAATGCATTTCGCCGTCAGCACAAACATCAGCAGAAATAGGGAAAGAAGCCGCTGCAGCGCTTCAAGAAAGAAGCTCGACCAACCGCCAAGCTCTTGAAAATAAATGGCGCGCCCGGAACGATTCGAACGTCCGACCCTCAGATTCGTAGTCTGAAGAATTATCTAGTAAAATCAATTAATTAAAAGAGTGCCGCTGTAACGGTCGTTCCTATGCTTGGTACGCGAGTCCCGATTTTACTGGGCTGGGGCGATGCGCACTATCGATTATGACGATTGCAGAAGATGATGAACAGGCGCGCGGCTCGTTCAAAAGCCAAGATTGCCCAGATGGATGTGCCGAACCAGATGCCGAACGCAGTTCGAGCCATGGTCGATGTCAGAACAGGCTGCCAGATCATCATAGGCAGAGAGACCAAGGCCGCTACAGTCCCGGCGACGAGAGCGGTGACGGTGAAGGAGGATGTGCGTCGCAGGTAGATCGACGATCGGGCCTTGCCCAGAAATCCACGATCCGTAGTGAGAACAAAACTGTAGAAGGTGAAAAGGAAGCCAGTGAGGACTGAGGCTAGTCCAAACACGCCCGAATATGCTTGGTCCAACTTTAGGCTATGGGCCGCTACCGCTTGGGCGATCTCACTGCCCTGCCAGATCGCCAGGCCAGCGGCGACAAAGCCAGCGCAATGGGGATACGCGCCCTCAAAAAGCTTATTCGTCCTATCTAGCAGCGTCGCCATTTGGCGCTCCAAACTGCCGCTCAAGCGTGGGCCAATGGTCGCGGAAAACTTCCCTGAGATAGTCCCTTCGGGAATGATAATGGCGCTCTGGTTGGGCCTCAGGAAGCCTTAACTCGGTGTTGGCCTGGAGTTGTTCATGAAGGAGGTCTAGCGGCCTTTCGTCCCCCTCAAGCTGGGATTGAAGTTTCTCGATACCAGGCTCTCCCATCAGACGGCCGATGGTGCGGGTAAGTCGGTTCTGCTCCAGCCAGTGATTCCGACGTCGACCCACGCTGACTTTGATCTCAACTTCTAAACCATCGTAGG
Organism: Brevundimonas sp. P7753; assembly: GCF_013386595.1. Taxonomy (NCBI): domain Bacteria; kingdom Pseudomonadati; phylum Pseudomonadota; class Alphaproteobacteria; order Caulobacterales; family Caulobacteraceae; genus Brevundimonas; species Brevundimonas sp. P7753. Next base: position 8,446 of record NZ_JACARP010000018.1, read on the forward strand.
CATCGCCAATCATCTTGGCTCCTTGACTGACGGCGAGGTCTGGGTCGTCGAGTACCTCCAAGCGATCGATGCCTGCGAACTTGACTATGAATGATCGAGGCCTGCCGGCGCGGAAGCGTTCCATCGCGTCATCCGTAAGCACGGGCGCCAGGCTGAAAATCTGAGCGGGATCGAGCGTCGCCAAGTATTGGGCAGCGCGGTTTGGCGTAGCAGACAGATTATTGGATTGGAGCAGTAGGACGCGTGTCGGGCGGTGATACAGGAACGCCGCCATGTGACCGATACCATTACCTTGCGCGAGCACGATTGGAGCCAGTCCGTCCGCGCCTGCTTGCGGCGGGATGTTCAACCGCTGAACACGGCAAAAATCTCCCTCGACCGTTTGCCCCTGCGGGGCTCCGTTTTCTAGGCGCACGACGACGCCACCACCGACGTCTCGCTCGCGCTCGGCAGGGCCTCCTAAGGCAATAGTTTGTAGGAGAATGTCTCCGAACTCGGCCACGCCCTGTGGTGACGCACTCGCTCGAAAGAACCGAACTGCTACCCTGCTATCCATTAGCCCCCCGCTCGATTAGCGCCGGCATAGAAGTGGCTCGGCGGGGGCGAGTCAAATCTGCTAGTCAGCCATTCAATTGCGGCGCGCTCGGGCTTTCGCACAATCGACGGCGAAGTTAGGGTTTTTAAGGAGGACTTAAATCATGGCGGGCGGCAGTTATCGGGGTGGGTCGACCCTTTTGAAAGTCTGGCCAAGCTTCAAAAGCAAACCGAGATCGGACGGACTGCTCACCAGAGAAGCCCGATTCGCCGGGGCCGCGATCGAACCTCGGGGGCCTCTGGTCGCCGAGAAGAACAGGTTGCCAAGGAAGCGGAAGCAAGGCTCCGTTGTTGATGGGCAGCGGGCTAATGTTTCGACGGAAGCGCCTAAGATGATCTCCGCCCAATTACCGCCGGCCCGCAAAGCGGTGGGCGCCGCAAAGGCAAAGTATAATCCGAGCGACATCGCCGCGTATCTTGCAGCCAACCACCCCGCTTGCCCCAAGAGAATTAGAAAACGGATTGGTCAGATCGCAGCAGAGGGGCGATGGACTGGGCTGGCCCTGGATACCATGACGCAACGATGTGTGGCGCACTACGTCGTGGCCGAGGTGTGCGGTGTTCATCGCTTGGTGGAATGTGGACTATCTGCGGCCGTGGCCAATCAGATGATTGAACCCCAACGAAAGGCAGTGATGAAACTCTGGGGTTTCTGAGGGTAGGCGAGCGGCGTCGAGCCGGAGGCCTACATCATGGAAACAGGTCGAGCAGGCAAGAGGCGTCCAGGGCAACGATGGCGTAGCATCGGTCATAAGGACTCGGCACCACGCGACGGCGATCACCACGCCACAATGTTGGCCTCATAGTGCGAACCACGTTGAGAGCGGTATTGCCTACAAAACTACTCACCGGAACGTCGGTATCCAGGACTCGACAAATAGGCGAGTGCCCCCCAAGTCTCCCTCTCTAAAGTTGTCTGGGGAGGCACGATTTGTTTTACCGTTACGTCCCGTCGCTGCGCGCCAAGGCCGGCGAAGCGATCGCTCTGACGCATCTGACGTCGGCGGCGAAAGACCGAATCTTTCCATTGGTTCACTTGGCGACGGAGGTCCCCGCGACCCTTGCCCCCCGCCTTGGTCAAGCGTGGGCAGGTCGTTCGCTTGGACTAGACGGATCGTTCAATTTCGAAGCTACCGGCTCGGGCCTAGCGATGCAGACGACATTCGCAGCGTTGGCGGTTCTGGGGGTTACGGTGGTTCCGGCGATCGAATACGGAGCGCAGGCAGGCTACATGGCTGTTGTTGGTGCGCTCGCTCAAAGTTCCGCCACCGGCTTGGTTGTGAAGGTTCGCCTCGGACACTTGCATCTTGTGACAGCATGGCTGGCCCAGGGGGGCTGGGCACCGCAGAGCGTCGATCTTGTGATCCTCGCCGGTCACCTAGCTGATTTTGGCGCGGCAGGTGTCCTGGATCAGTTGGTTCTCAACACCCTGCTGACTTTGCCGCACCCGCAAGCATGGCGATCAGTGACGCTTTCCGGATCGTCGGCACCGAAGGATATGAGTAGCCTCGGGTTGGGGGTGAATACGGTGCCTCGTCTTGAGTGGGGGCTTTGGCAGACGATCCGCGCCCAGGTACCATTCCGATTGGACTACGGTGATCACGCCATGACCCACCCCGACATGACCGACCCGCCGGGATTCGTTATGGGCAATGCCACGGTCAGCGTCCGCTACACGACTGACAATGATTGGACCGTCATCAAGGGGCGTCCGGTGTCCGGCAAGAACGGCATCCCGATGCCGACGCAATACCTAGGTCACGCGCAGACCCTAAGCGTCCAGCCTACGTTCGGGGGGCTAGTCGGCTGTTGGGGCGACGGCAGAGTCCAGCAAATTGTAGCTGGAACTGGGACGCCAGGGAGCCGCCAGACGTGGGTGGAGATCGGCGCCAACCGCCACCTCTCGTTCGTTGCTGACCGCCTGCCCTAGCCAACCGGTCCTCAGTTTCAGTGCCGACCGGACGACCTCAGAGAGCGCGGTCTGCGATAGTTCTGTCGCGAGCCGTTGATGGAGTTCCGGGGCGGACTTGGAGCGCCAGCCCTTAGCGAGACCGTGAACTTCAAGCGCTGCCAAGGCTTCGTCGCGCCAGAGCAAGCGCGCGACCAAGAGTTGATCAGGTTTTGGGTTGGGTTTGCTCTTTCGCACTCGCTTGAGCGCCAAATCCGTTCCAACGCCGGTAGCAACGATTACGCCCCACCAGCGAGGCACAAGTCGCTTCGCTTCGGTGGCGTGGCGTGAGCCCACCACTAGGCAAACTTCGTCGAAGACCCGGCTGTAAAGTTCCGCTTGGCCCGGCAGACGGTCAAGCGTGTCGCTGTCGCTCTTAAGTTCGTACCCAGTGAGTTGACCGTTGATTACGGCAAGATCGATCCGCGCCGAGCCGGACCAAATGCCCATTTCTTCAACGATGCGGGTGTCGTTTTCGCCAGCGTGCTCATCAACGAGCATCGCGCGAACGGCGACTCTGACGTCGTAATCACGCATGGGTTTAACAATCTTTGCCGATCTCCAGACCTCTAGCGCAAGGTTGGCGCCACTGCCACCCGTCAGCAGCGTGCAATGCGGTAGCGGTAAGGGCGAAGACGCTACCCCGTGATGTCAGCCGTTGCCTTCTGGTCGACGTGCTCGCGAACCACCACGGTATCGTAGCCGCCGATCAAGTCTAGGTCGGGGTGGCTGTCGATGCCCGTGTAACCCAGTGAGGCGTTTTCGTAGCGACGGAAGGCGAACACCGCCTCGTTCATCCGCTCGGTGTTGAAAACGCGAAGCGATACGAGCAGTTGGAAATCTGGGACAGAAAGTCCGGTCACAGTCTGGAATAACTCCGGCTCTATGCGAGTGATAACGTCCTGAAGTGTGTTTTCTCGGAAGTCGGTTAGATACATGAAAGCCGGAATTCGAGTCGCAAACTTGATCAGTTTTTCCTGAACTTGTTTCCGCCTGGATTTGTATTCCTTTTCCTCGGCGGTCAGTTCGCGCTTTTCCTTTTCCGACAGTTCCCCGTCTTGCGCCTTATTTTTTAGGTCCTTGACCGCCTCGCTCTTGTTGATAATCGTTTCGATGACGTTGTCGCCCAGATTGCGCCAGCCCTCAATGCGCTCGACGGCGGCCATAGCCTCCTCGCTATCCAGCACTCGGCGCAGGGTCTCGTTATCGACATTGACCAGCAGTGCCGATTCCCATTTTCGAGCCAGCAAGGTGCCGGAGGTTCCGGCCATGGCGATGTCGAGAATCTGCCCAGCGTCGATCGGTGTCATCCGCGCCCCATCGTAGGCCAGGACGGGTAGGAAGGAGACTAGGTCCGCGACCGCCTTCTCCGGATTGGTCTCCCCTGGCGATAGGCCGATGCCATAGTCTGAAAGCTGACGAAGCGCCCGCGTAGGGGCGAAATCGAAGACGAAGCACACTGGCTTGACGATCTGTTCGCGGTTCGGGTCGTCGCCCTCGGGGTTCTTGACCGACCAGGGTGATTGAACCCGAAAGGCGGCCTGGAAGTAGGTCTCAGGCGACTTAAGGTTCCGCAGCATCAGGATCGAGGACCATTGCGGGATGGTTACCCCGGTGGTCAGCTTGCCGCACGACAGAGTGATGGTCTTGGTCTTGAAGCCCTCGCCGATGGCCCGGCGCACTGGTGGCACGGCGTCTAGCCCGATGCCGGCGCGCGCGCCTGCTGCCACCGCGACCTGATAGTCATGCCAGAAAATGTTCTGCGGCTCGGCCAGCAGATTAGCCATGGCTTCGCAGGCCGCGACATTGGGCAAGAACCAGAAAGAATGGTTCAGCCAGGGCAACAAGCGCGCATCGGAATAGGGCCACGGTGGCCTCGCTCCGGCCTTCAGTGCCTCGCCCGGCGCATAGTCGCCGCGAATAATCCGAAGCCATTTCTGCACATCATCCTTGTGCGTGAACTCTGCATCGGTGCCGGTCCCCGTTGCTGCAAAGAAGGTGTTCAGGTCGAACTCATCAAACTCGCCTCCGCTGGCGATGGCCAGCAATTCGGACGGCATTTGATAGGTCAGCAGCCGCATCTCGGGCAGGGCCGCATAGGGATTGCGCTTGCCCGGATGATTGGCGGCGAATTGCGCCTTGGCGCGCTGTTCATCCGTATAGGTCCAATTAAAAATTTGCTCCTCGATGAACTCGCCGGTGGAAAGCGCCTTGAACGGCGTGCCCGAGAGATAGAGGTAAGCCCGCGTCGTGATTGGTAGGAACTCGGCTTCCGTCGCTGATAATTCCTCTAAGTCATCGTTCACCTGAGCCAACTCGGCGTTGTATTCTTGGCGGGTCGCGCGTGTGTCTGTCTCGCCCTCGAATAGTTCCTTGGCCGTGTCGCGCCAGGCACCGAAATGGTATTCGTCGAACGCTACCAGGTCCCAGTTGACGGCGTGCAGCCATTCATTCCGGGCCTTAATCGCGCCGGTTCCAGCCTCGCGACCTAGAAGGTCCTGGAAGCTGCCGAAATAGACCAGCGGCTTGTCGGCATCAATGTCCAGAGGGTCGCGCCCCGACGCCCGAGATAGATATTGCCAGCCCTCGAAGTCGACGTGGCTTTCCAGGTCGCTCTGCCAAGCGTCCTCGACTGCCGGCTTGAAGGTGAGGACCAGCACCCGCTTCGCCCCCATCTTGCGGGCCAATTGATAGGTGGTGAAGGTCTTGCCGAACCGCATCTTGGCGTTCCACAGGAAGCGCGGGACAGCGTCTGCGTCTTCAGCCCAGCGCGATCGGAAATAGGCTGCGGTTGCGTCCACCGCCGCCTGCTGCTCGACGCGAGGCGGGAAAGTCTGGTCGCGCACGCCCTCGACTGTTCGGCCTAGACGCAGGTCGTTCAGCGCCGCACGAACATCGGCGACCGTGCAGCGCACCCATTCGAGTTTGTCCCGCTCATGCCCCCTAGTCGCCAGCGCCGCCCGCAATGCATGGTCCGAAACTATCGACCCGTCGTCGCGAGTGGCCGGTTCGTCCAGTTCAATGCGGGGGGTGATGCCAGCTGTCTTCGTCTGTTCGGCGATTCGCTGTTTCACCTCCCGCGTCGTCTGGCCGATCTTCAGCAGACCCACGTGCGTCGGGGCGTCAATGGCATAGGCATACAGACGCGGGTTGACCTCTGACCGGCGTGGCAGGATGTCGTCGATCGGTCGGGTCAATCCACCGCCTCCATCGGGCGGATCATGGATTCGATATAGGCCTGTTCCGCAGCGGTGATGCCGTATTTCTCATAGAGAGCGGCATCCGTCCAAGTGCGATCCCAAGTTTGCTGGGGGACCCAAGCATACGTGGAGTGAGTGGCGTCCTGCGTAATTTTCCGCGTTGAAACCATGAATCGAAAGAATCTAGTTGAATAATATGATGCTAGGCTTTGGGCTTCAACATTCGAGTTCAAATGGAAAAATAGGTAAGACTGGGTGCACACCGACGGTGAAGGAGCAATTATAGGTTTCCCAAGTATTTGATGGGGAACTCCTTCTCCGGCACCGTAGGCCTTTGGGACTAGCACTTTCCATGTGTCGACCAGATTGGCGCTTTTATTTATCTTGTCGCGCTCTATATATCCGGAAGACCTCTTTGTATTTCTAATATAGTAGATCGGAACGTCACCGACTCTTCGATCGGAGTGAAAATCGTTGAAGTTCGACGTCCATCCGAACTCTTTATCTTTGGCCAGGATCGCATTCACAGATGGCTCCTGTTGCGCGAGCACACGCCTGACAATTTCCACGGCTCGAGCATCTCTGACAAATACGTCGTACTCACCCAGGTTACGATCTGTTGGCCCAAAGACTTGCTCTGACCGGATCGTTGTTACTCGGCACGGTCCATTGCTGGATTCGTCGCGCAAAAAGTAGCAAACTCCTGCCTTAATCTCGACTCCGGGGAAAACTTCGCTCGCTATCGGGTAGTCTATAAGAGCGCTCAACTTTGTATCTGAGAGCATAGAGTTTCTGAATTCACTTAGCCCCAGGCCAGAGGTCATCCATCTTGATGGTATGATCATCGATAGAAAGCGCGGTTGAAGCTTTCTGGCTTGCTCAACGAAGTGCTGGTAGATGGGCACGTCCCGCGTCCCACCGTCGCTTGCAAGCTGATACGGTGGATTTCCTATGATCACGTCGAACTGCATGTCGTCTCCGAATATTTCGGCCAGACGAGCCTGGGGGTCGTCGGTGTGGATGAAGGCGTAGGCGTGGGTTTCAAAACCCTCGGCCCGGTCAAAGATGGCGCGCGGCGCGCCGCAGAAGTGGCACTTGTCCCCCAGCCAGTCATGCTCCGTCCGCTGGAACCAGACGTTGCCGTCAGCGTCGTCGAAGTCCTGGGCAACCGAATGCTCTCCGTTGGCCAATTTGGAGCAATAGAGGCTTCGTCGCGCTAATAGACCCGTCAGCCGGGTGATGCCGATGCCGAACAACTGGCGGGTCAGGATATGATCAACCCGTGCCTGGAGTTCTGGAATTTCATCCGCCAGCCCATCAATCAGTCTCTTGGCGATCTGGCGTAGGAAGATGCCGGACTTGGTGCAGGGGTCGAGGAAGGTTGCCGTGCTGTCGGCCCATAGGTTCGCCCCGCCGTTCGCGGCAGCCCAGCCTTCGGCCAGTGTATCCAACATCTTGTCGGCGAATTCTGGCGGAGTGAATACTTCGTCGTTCGACAGGTTGGCGATGCAGGTCAACACATCTGGATTGCGTTTCAGCATGGCGAAGGGGGCGGGGTTGGTCATGCGGCGGCACCACGGGGCGGATCGTCCAGTGCGGCGAGGTCGCGCACCGTCATGGGGGCATACGTCTTCACCGGCTGGAACACCTCATGCTTGCCCAAGTGGGCGAACAGCGGCGCCTCCTCCCGAAAACCGGACACCTTGGTCAGGACGTCGAGGCGGAAATCGCGGCGCTGAAACCTTCCATTCCCCAAGTAGCCCCACTCCACGAACGTGATCGGACCGCCATCCGCCGCCAGCATCGACAAGGCGTCGCCGTGGACCAGGTTCAGAAACAAAACGTTTGATCCTGCTCGCCAGAAATCGTCGGTCGGCAATAGGTTCAGGTACTGGCCGAAGACCTCCAGCATGTTGGCGTGGCATTCGGCGATGTTGTCGGCCAGAAGTTCGATTCCATAGCAGCAGGTCAGGGCCTGAAGCGCATGGATGCGCTTGCCGAAACTGTCGCGGCCGTATTTCGTCTCCACCGCCGCTAGCTTTCGCTGAAGGATTGGGACCAAGAAGTTGCCGCTGCCACAGGCGGGCTCCAGGAAGCGAGAATCTATCCGCTCGGTCTCACCCTTCACTAGTTCGAGCATCCGCTCAACTAGCCACAGGGGGGTAAAGACCTCTCCGTGGTCCGATACGCGTTTCTTTGACTTAATTAGGCTCATTGGTTGGCTGCTGGCCTCCATGGCCGAACTCTATCCGCGCAAGGCACCTGCGTCTAATGCCAACCCTGGCTATCACTGTTCCGCTCATGAGGTCGGATGTATCCGGTGCGCCTAGGTCGGCGAGGCGGAAGTCACGTTTCCCACCGCGCGTGACTCCAGTTCCTCCAAGCAATTACCAAAATGGTGAGTCACGACAGCCACCAACGATGACTCCGAGCCTTTTCGCCTGAACCGCTACCTCGACCAGTCACGTTTTCCACCTGACGTGACTCCTGACCAAGTCCAACTGGTAGAAAATGAAGGGTTTTTTGTTCGGAGAAACCAGCATCAGTTTCTGCCGTTGCGCGGAAACGATGAGAAGGACGCCTATGCGGCGGAAAGGTGCGATGCTGAAGACGGAAGTCGCGCTGTGAGCCGAACATCGGTACGAGTTCGTTGAACGCCGTCGCGGATACGATCTATCGTGGCGCAAAGCACGATGGAATGCACTCGCCATGGATACCAAGGACCACCCCGTCATCGCCGTGCTCGGCGACCAGCGCCGGTTTGTGGTGCCGATCTTCCAGCGTCAGTATGCGTGGGGTGAGAACAGGCTTAGGCCTTTCTGGGACGATGTAGTCGCGAAGGCTGAAGAGGCTTTGGAAGGCAAGCCAAAGTTCAGTCACTACATGGGAGCGCTGATATTGGCTCCGGGCGGCGATGGCTTCACCATCGGCTCCACTCCGCGCGTCCAGGTGATCGACGGTCAACAGCGGCTGACCACCTTCCAACTGTTCCTGGCCGCGATCAGAGAGATTGGCCACAAGATCGAGGCTCCCGAGGTCGGCTCCCTGGTTCACAACTACCTTTATATGCCGCAGATGCTGGGAGATGCTGGCACTGATACGCCGTTCCGACTGATCCCCACGCCCGAAGATCGGGCAGTCTTCCACCTGATCATAGATAAAGGGATGAAGGGTGTTCGTGCTGAATACCCCAGGCTGTTCTACCAGAACGGAAAACTGATAAAGGGACAGGCGCCAAATGCGGTGCGCGCCTTATGGTTCTTCATGGACCGCATCGAAACCTATGCCCGCCTCGGCTTGGTTGACGATGATGGCGAGCCCGGACCGGTCGGTGATGACGATGGTGTCGATGCGCCGAAGAAGCGGCTTCATGCCCTTCTCCAGGCGATGCTCAACCATCTCAAGCTGGTTGTGATCACCTTGTCTGAGGACGACGACGCGCAGGTCATCTTCGAGACATTGAATAGCAAGGCGGAACCGCTTCTCGCGATGGACCTCGTCCGAAACAACATCTTCCATCGCGCTTCGGCCCAAGGAGAATCCGTCGAGGCCCTGTTCGAACAGAAGTGGCGGCCCTTTGATCGGGACGGTCAATTCTGGAAGGCCGATTCCCCAAGGGCGAAGCCGAAGCGCCCCCGCATTGACCACTTCCTAAGTCATGCACTCACCGCGCAAACCGGTGAGGAAATTTCGTTGCGTGAACTGTACTCGGAGTACCGTGCCTTCACGCGGCCCAAAGGCAAGCCACGCTTCGAAACGGTCGAGGCCGAACTAGACGCTCTCGTGATGTTCGCTCCCATCTATAAATCGCTTGAGCAGGGCGGGGAGGACAGCGATTTGGCCCGGATAGGTGCCAAATTGAACCTGTGGGAGGTCTCGACTGCCTATCCGTTGGTGTTCAGGATCGCCGCGTCCGATGCTCCGACTGAGGTGAAGGCTCGGCTCTACGACCTGATTTACAGCTATCTTGTTCGACGGGCGCTCTGCGGTCTCACGCCCAAGAATCTGAACAAGACTTTCGCCCGTTTGACACGCGAACTCATCGAGCACGGAGTGTCGGTTGAAGCTTTCGGCGCTGCCTTTGCCAACCAGAAAGGCGACACGGTCAGATTTCCTGATGATGCAGAACTGCGTCAGGCGATCAGGACACAGCCCGTCTATCATACGCTCAGTCGTAAAGACCGGCTCGCAGAACTGCTGTGGGACCTCGAATGCGCCACACGTACCAAATTCAACGTCAATTCGCCCCGGCCCGGCGCCATGTCCGTGGAGCACGTCTTACCGCAGACATGGACGACGCATTGGCCTCTTCCAGACGAACGCATGGCGCCGGCGGACAAGTTCACGGGCGCTGATGAAGCGATGCTCGCGCAAATCCGTGCGCGCGACGGCGTGCTCCATACCTTGGGCAACCTCACGCTCATCACCGTGTCCGGGAACAGCGCCGCATCGAATTTGTTCTTCACCGACAAGGCGGCTTGGCTGAGCCAGAGCCTTCTCGGCCTCAACCTAGAGATCATGGGCAAGGAAGCCTGGGACATTGATCAGATCATCCAGCGAGCCGACATCCTAGCTGATCGTGCAATCACCATCTGGCCGGCCCCGGGGTAACGGCTCGTTGCGATCCATATGTGTGACGCAGCATCGTCAGATCGGTCCTGGGGATCGCGCCGCCCGTGGAGATTTTAGCTGGGGGCGCGGCTGGGGGTGAACCCCCCAGCCCCTGCCGCGCCCCTACCTCCGGTCTGACCTGCACCAGGGTCAAGAGGTAGGCCTGACGGAGTCATCGTTCGTGGCAATCGTGACTCAGGTGAGCGGGGGTCTAGAAAACACCAACGATCTCAACGACTTCGAAAAACGTGACTCCGTTTCCCCTCGCCTTGACCCGCCCAAATCGTCCGCAATGTTGCACTGCACAACGGCAATCGTGACTCCAAAACGCCCGGCTCCAGCGAAAATCCTCAATGAAATCAGTCCCCGCCCCGAGCCGCCCCGGCGGCAAACGTGACTCCCCTGATTTCCAGCGTTTCGCCGCAATCGTAACACATTTGCCCCTAGATTGGCCTGGACCCGGTTGGGCAGAGCCCCGAGACGCCTGTGTTGCTTCACAGCCCGTTTCGGGGTTTCGTGACTCGACCGAAAGGCCCGAGAGTCACAGATGGTACGTAAAGTGACTCTGAATTCCAGGCTGTGTCAGGGTTTGAGTGGCTCGGATGAATTTCGTGACTCCTTTGAGGGAGTCACGTCAGCTGGATTATCGCCTGCTCGACGCCGCCTCAGGGCCGGTTGCGACGGCGTCGCCAATCGCACGCCGGCGCCCATGTCGCCCTCGGCGGGCAGAAACAACGCCCCGGCGCTCTGAAGCGTCGTCACCATCAGCTTGGCGTTGGCTGTGTTGACCGGCGCAGGCCCGTTGTCGCCCTCGGCACGCTTGATCGTATTCGGCGCCAAGCCAGTGCGCTCGGCCAGGTCCAGGACGGACATGTTCACAAGGCCTCGGGCGGCGCGCAGTTGCGCCCCGGTGGGGTGATCGGCCGGCTTCGTTCGCGGCGTGCTCATGGATTCAATTTGACTCTTTAGCGCAAGTTTGAATTTGTGGACTCATTCTGATGTAGGAGTCTTACATGTCCGTTTACGATCCACCTAACCCCACCTGCTCACTTCATGGCGAGCGTCTTGAACGTTCAACCTGTCCGTCCTGCAACGCCGCCTATATGCGCCGCTATCTCAAGGCTCAGCGGCGCCTGAAGCCGGCTGTCGCCCTTCACAGTCGCGCGCGCCAACGCGCCGCCCGTCGCAGCCTGCCGTTTGACCTGCGCGTGAGCGATGTGATTGTCCCCTCGGTTTGTCCGGCGCTGGGCGTGCCAATCGTCATCGGCAAGGCGCGCTCGCTGTTCTCGCCGTCGCTCGACCGCATCCGCCCCGGCCTCGGCTACGTCCGTGGAAATACGCGGGTGATCTCCGACAAGGCGAACCGGCTCAAGGGCGCGCTGGACGTCGAGGGGTTGATCCAGCGCGCCGTCCGTTCGGTGGATGAGCGCCGCAAGGACTATGCGCGTCTGGCCGAGTACCTAGATCGCGAACTGCTGCTGGCCGAGGTTCGTCGCAAAGCGACGCTGGAAGGGCGCGTCGGCGAGGAATGGGCGAAGGTGTCCGCGTTCCTGGAGGCGGCCTTCGTGCGCGCCGACTGGAAGCGCTGATGTCGAGGCTTATCGACCTGCAACATGGTCTAGCCAAGCACCTGGCGCACCCGGGTTCACTCCTGGGGGCCAGCGCGTTCTTGTCGGCACCAAGTCGATGGGCGACGGCTGGGTAATCATCCGGCTGGACGGGTGCGCCAGTCATGATGAGGCGGCCTGGATCGGCGCGCGTATCCAAACCGATCTGGTCGACTACATCGGCGTCATGAACGACGAGGACGTGCCTCTGGAGGCCGTGGCGATCGAGTGCGGCGTGACAACTGGCAGCGAGGCCTGGAGTGTGGCGGTCTATGTGACGCTGTCTTCGGCGCAGGAGGCCGGCGCCATGTTTGACTTCCTCGCTGCCTATGCGCTGCCTTCGCGGGAAATGAGCGCCTGACTGGGGATCACCGAGTGAGCGCAGATAATTCCTTTACAAACAATAAGTTGCGCATAACCCCGTCGCGGGGTAGGCTATTCAAGGGTGCAAACCCCTCGGCGGTGACGACAACCGAGGGCGGCGCGCCGGCTCAATATCGAGTCGCTTTTTAGCTGCCCAGTCGTCTCATGCCCCACCGTCCCAGCCGATCGTCTCTATCCGTCGTTGCTCCCATTGGCGAGCGACAGGCGGTACATGGAGGGCCGACCTGGCCCTTGCTTAAAGCCGTCTCATTCCATCTGCTCAGCCCAGCGCAAATGGCGCTGAGCGACCCGGCATCACCCGAGCCTGCGACTATGGCTTGGCCGCTCCTGCTCACGAAGGAGCAGATGAGCGCGTACCTGGCGCTCTCGTGGTCGACCATCGCGAAAGTGTGCACGGTCGCCCCAGTCGACATCGGCGCCAACGTGATCCGGTACAATCGGCTTGAGGTTGACGAATGGGTCGCAGGCCTGCCTTCGAAGACGATCAAGCGGTCGGCCCCTGCGGCGGCGATCCAACCGGCGGACGAAGACCACCGACGCCGTCAGTCGGCGCTCGATAAAATTCGGGCTCGGACTCAACGCGCGCGCAGCGATCGCTCTGTCGTTTGTGAAAACGCGCGGGCGGGTGGGGCATGAAGGTCAAGTACGTTCAGCGCATCAAGCGCCCGAACGGCGCCGTCGACCTGTATTTCCGCAAAGGGGCGCACCGGGAAGGCCCCCTCCGGTCGCCCGATGAATCGGACGCTCTTCTGGCCGAGGTGAACGCGATTCTCGCTCGCCTCGCGCGGGTGCAGGCGGCCCAGACTCCGAAAGCAGGGACGGTGGCTGGCGCGATCCAGCGCTACAGGACGTCGGCTGACTTCCTCCGGCTCAGTCGGTCGACTCAAAAGGAGTACGGCCGGCTTTTGAACGAAATCGAAGCTGACGTCGGCGACGTCCGGCTGACCGAGATCGACAGCGCCTGGATCACGGACGTTCGCGACCTGTGGGCGCCGCGAGGCCATAAGGCGACCAACGATCGCATCCAGGTGCTGAAAAACGCGCTGGCGCCGGCCGTCAGAGATCGACGCATTCAGTTTGACCCGTTTGTCGGCTTGAAGAAGCTGGCGCCGCCGCATGACGCCGCCGAAGCCAACCCGGCGTGGAGAGACGAAGAGGTCGACGCGTTCATCGCTCTCGCGCTTCGGCGTAAAATGCCCGGCTTGGCCCGTGCCGCCGCCTTAGGCCGCTGGGGCGGATTTCGGCGGGCCACAATTTGTCGCATTTCGCTGAACGCCCGCATCGTTTCGCAGGACGACGACGGCGTGGCTCAGCGTCGCCTTTATTGGGCGACGGAGAAGCGGAAGGTGCAGTGCGACAAGCGAGAAGACCCGCGCCTTTCCGTCTTCCTGGACGAGACGCCTGCGGGTGCGGCTGCGTTGACCATCGCCTACAATCAGCGAGGCAAGCCATGGAAGGAACGGTCGCTGAATCAGGCATTTGATCGTCTGATTGAGTCGCTTGCGAAGGCCGGTCTTGCCCGTCCTAACCTTACGCCTCACGGCCTGCGTCACGCCCGAGGCGTGGAGTTGGCGCACGCTGGCGCATCCGACGCTGAAATCATGTCCCAGCTTGAACACGCCACTGAGCGGGCCGCCAGAATCTATCGTCAGCAGGCCAAGCGCAGCTTCATGTCCGACGCCGGACAAGACCGCGTGGACAACTTCGTGCTGCTCAAGGCTGAACGCGCGCGACGCGCGAACGAGCGGTGAACCACTTCTGTAACGAGGGCTGTAAAACGACTGTAACAAACTCACCGCTAGAGGCGGCGCCGCAAGGCTAAGTCGTTGAAAGTAAATGGCGCGCCCGGAACGATTCGAACGTCCGACCCTCAGATTCGTAGTCTGATGCTCTATCCAGCTGAGCTACGGGCGCGCACTGCCTTGCGGGCAGGGCGGCTATCTAGCGGGCGGGGCCGGGGCTGGCAAGCGGCTTTTCTGAAAATGCCGATAGAAAATCCAGACTTGGCGTCAGGGGCCAGGGACACTAGGCATGAACCTCTCCCTGAACCCCGCAGGAGCCGTTCCGTGCGCGCCTATTCCAACCTCTCGTCGAACCGTCGGCGCAAGATTTCGCTCACTCTGACCACTGCGGCCGTCGGCGCCTTTTTGCTGACGGGATGCGCCGCGACGTCGGTCGCTGAACAGACAGCGGCGGAATCGGCGGCGGCGACGGTCCAGGCGCCGGCGCGCGGTCCGTTTGTTTCGGCGGCCAACCCCCTGGCGGTCGATGCGGGGATGAAGGTTCTGGCGCGCGGCGGGTCGGCGGTCGACGCCGCCGTGGCCATCCAGGCGGTCCTGGGCCTGGTCGAGCCGCAGTCGTCCGGCCTGGGCGGCGGCGCCTTCATGATGGTCTACGACGCCGAGACCGCCGCGCTCACCGTCTATGACGGGCGCGAGACGGCGCCGGCGTCGGCCACGCCCGAGCTCTTCTACGAGAACGGACGCCCCCTGCCCTTCGTCGATGCGGTGCTGAGCGGGCGTTCGACCGGCGCGCCGGGGGCCGTGCCCATGCTGGCCCTGGCGCAGAAGCAGCACGGGACCCTGCCCTGGTCCGAGCTGTTCGGCGACGCGGAGACGCTGGCGCAGGACGGCTTTGTCGTCAGCCCGCGCCTGGCGGGAATGATCAACGGCAATGCGCCTCAGGCGAAGACCCGCTGGGCGACCGAGTATTTCACCAAGCCCGACGGCACGCGCTACGTCGCCGGGGACGTGCTGAAGAACCCCGCCTATGCCGAGACGGTGCGGACGCTGGCGCGCGAGGGCGCGGCGGGCCTGCAGACCGGGCCTCTGGCCGAGGCCATCGCCGCCGCCGTGGCCGAGGGGCCGCGTCCAGGCGCACTGACCACCGCTGACATCGCCGCCTATCGTCCTCTGGTGCGCGAGGCCGTGTGCGGCCCCTACAAGGTCTATGTCGTCTGCGTGCCGCCGCCGCCGTCCAGCGGGGCGTCGATCCTGCAACTTCTGGCCATGGGCGAGCAGACGCCGGACCTGAACCAAGGCGCGCAGAGCCCCGCCGCCTGGGCCGCCTTCGCCCAACTTCAGCGGCTGATGTATGCCGACCGCGACCGCTATTTCGGCGATACGGCCTTTGTCACGGTGCCGGTCGCAGGCCTGATGGACCCGACCTATGTGGCCGAGCGCGCGGCGCTGGCCCCGGCCCTGCGTGGGGCTGCGCCGTTCGGGACGCCGCCGGGGGCGCCGCGCGTCGGCGCCGACGCCACGCGCGAACCGGCCGGGACCTCGCACTTCGTCGTGGTGGACGCGAAAGGTAACGCCGTCAGCATGACCACGACGGTCGAGAGCCTGTTCGGCTCGGGCCGGATGGCGGGCGGCTTCTTCCTCAACAACCAGCTGACCGACTTCTCGCTGGTCCCGACGGCGGCCGACGGCACGCCGGCGGCCAACGCCGTGGCGGCGGGCAAGCGTCCGCGCTCGTCGATGTCGCCGGTCATCGTGCTGGACCGCGAAGGGCGTCTGGTCGGAGCTCTGGGTTCGCCGGGCGGCTCGTCCATCCTGGCCTATAACGCCAAGGCCCTGATCGCGGCCCTGGGCTGGGGTCTGCCGGTGCAGGAGGCCTTCGACCTGCCCAATATCGTGGCCAAGGGCGACGGCTTCGGCGCCGACACCGAGGGCTTCAGCGAGGCGATCCAGGCGGGCATGGCCGAGCGCGGCATCGTGCTGCGGCCCAATACGTCGGAGAACTCGGGCCTGCACGGCGCCCTGTGGCGCAACGGGCGCTGGGACGGCGGAGCCGACAGCCGCCGCGAAGGCGTGGCGCGCACCCAGTAGGGGCGCGCTATTCGCGCGGGCGGATCGTCAGTTGGAAGGCCACCAGGCCTTCCGACACGTCGGTGTTGATGCCGCCATAGGCCTTGATGCCGTTAGCCTCGATCTCGCGATAGACGACGCCGACCGAGCCCTGCAGCGCGCCCCGGCGATAGGCCACGCCGATCGAGGCGTCGCCGAGGAAGGCGCCCTCGTCGTGGCTCATGCCCGAGCGGGCGAAGTCGCCGTCGCGGGTGCGGGCGAAGTTGTAGCCGACGGCCCGCTTGGACCCGGCGGCGTACAGATACCAGCGCGCCCGATCTCCAAAGGCCTCGTCGCCGTCGGGCGCCAGCCGGTCCAGGCCCTCGCCGATCTTCAGGGTGGCGCCGGCCTCGGCGGTCGTGCCGTCGGCGCCGAAACCGACCCCGGCGTGGGGCGTCAGCGACACCTCCAGGCCCGAAGCCGTCCGCCCCTGGGCCGCGACCCAGCCGCGCGTATAGGTGACGTCATAACGCTCGTCGCTATAGGCGCGGGCGTCCAGGGCCCGGGGCGGCACGGGCGCGCCGTCAGCCCGGCGCGGCTCGCCCCGGGCGGTGACGCGCAGACGATCCGTGAACCCGTCCCCGGCGAACCAGGCCTCGCTCTGGGCTGTGGTGAAGGCGTCGCGGCCCGCCGGCGACCCCGACAGGGCCAGCGGCGCGCCAAAGGGGGTGTCTGCGGCGATGAAGGCGATGTCGCTGTCCAGCCGGGCGGCGGCGTCCTCGAACTGGACGGCGTCGCTGCCCCGAACCGCGATGGGTCCGGCCATCGAGGCCGTCGTCTGTGCGCTCGCCGCCATGGGCAGGCCCACAGCGATCAAAACACCAGCGAGGCAAGCCTCTACGCGCATCAACGGTCCCTCCCAAAACCCGTTAACAAACTCCACTCTGCACTAAAGCGGGGGAACTGCAACGGACTCTTTCAAGCCACAATCCTGTCACGCTCAAACGAAACCGCCCGGAGGACGGTTCCCCCGGGCGGCTGGTTAAGTGCGGCTGGATCAGCCGATCGTGATGCGAGCGGCGCAGCCTTATTGGCAGGCCAGGCACTCGTCGTAGTCGGTGGGGGCGGCGGAGAAGAGATCCGGCTGGTTGGGATCGATCTCGGCTTCGACCTTGTCCTCGGCGCCGGCGAAGGCGGCGCGCTGCACCGACTTGGAGCGCAGGTAATACAGCGACTTCACGCCGCGTTCCCAGGCGGACCAGTGCAGCATGTGCAGGTCCCACTTGTTCACGTCGCCGGGGATGAAGAGGTTCAGCGACTGGGCCTGGCAGATTTCCGGCGCGCGGTCGGCGGCCAGCTCGACCACCCAGCGCTGGTCCAGCTCGAAGGCGGTCTTGAAGATGCCCTTCTCGTCGTCCGACAGGGCCTCCAGGTGCTGCACCGAGCCTTCGTGTTCGAGGATCGAGTTCCACACGGCCTCGGTGTCGATGCCCTTCTCGCCCAGCAGTCTTTGCAGATAGGGGTTCTTGACCGCGAACGAGCCGGACAGGGTCTTGTGCGTATAGATGTTGGCCGGGATCGGCTCGATGCCCGCCGAGGTGCCGCCGCAGATGATCGAGATCGAGGCGGTCGGTGCGATGGCCAGCTTATGCGAGAAGCGTTCCATCACGCCCTGTTCGGCGGCGTCCAGGCAGGCGCCCTTTTCCTCGGCCAGCACGCGGCTGGCCTTGTCGGCCTCGCGGCGCAGGTGCTTGAACAGACGCATGTTCCACGACTTGGCCATGGCGCTTTCAAAGGCCACGCCCTGCCCCTGAAGGAAGGAGTGGAAGCCCATCAGGCCCAGACCCACCGACCGCTCGCGCTTGGCCGAATAGACCGCCGCCGCCATGGCCGGCGGGGCGCGCTGGATGAAGTCCTCCAGCACATTGTCCAGGAAGCGCATGATGTCTTCGATGAACTTGGGTTCTTCGCGCCATTCCAGGAAGCTCTCGGCGTTGACCGAGGACAGGCAGCAGACGGCGGTGCGCTCGGCGCCCAGATGGTCCTTGCCGGTGTGCAGCATGATTTCCGCGCACAGGTTCGACTGCTTGACCTTGAGGCCCAGCGCCCGCTGGTGCGGTGCCATCTGGCGGTTCACCGTGTCCGAGAAGATCAGATAGGGCTCGCCCGTCTGCATGCGGATGTCGAGCAGCTTGGTCCACAGCGAGCGGGCGTCGACGGTCTTCATGACCGCGCCGTCCTTGGGCGACTTCAGGTCGAAGGTGGAGCCGGCCTTCACCGCCTCCATGAACTCGTCGGTGATGTTGATGCCGTGGTGCAGATTCAGCGACTTGCGGTTGAAGTCGCCCGAGGGTTTGCGGATCTCGAGGAACTCCTCGATCTCGGGGTGGTGGATATCCAGATAGACGGCGGCCGAGCCCCGGCGCAGCGACCCTTGCGAGATCGCCAGCGTCATGGAGTCCATCACACGGATGAAGGGGATGATGCCGCTGGTCTGGCCCGCGCCCTTGACCTTCTCGCCGATGGAGCGGACGCCGCCCCAGTAGGTGCCGATGCCGCCGCCGTTCGAGGCCAGGGCGACGTTTTCGTTCCACACGGTCTGGATGCCGTCCAGGCTGTCGCCCACGGCGTTCAGGAAGCAGCTGATCGGCAGGCCGCGGTCGGCGCCGCCGTTCGACAGGACCGGCGTGGAGGGCATGAACCACAGCTTCGACATGTAGTCGTAGATGCGCTGGGCGTGCTCGGCGTCGTCGGCATAGGCCGTCGAGACGCGGGCGAACATGTCCTGATAGCTTTCGCCCGGCAGCAAGTAGCGGTCTTCCAGGGTCTTCTTGCCGAAGTCGGTCAGCACGGCGTCGCGCGAGCGGTCCAGGGTCAGACCCGTGACCAGCTTCAGCTGGGGTTTATCGCCGGTCGCAGCCGAAGAAAGCGCCGTGAATTCCGTCGTCTGCAAAGCTTCGCCGCCAGCCATCTCGATATCCCTGCTTCGCTTGGAAACCTACTAGATGTTGTGTGTACAACATCTGAAAATCACTAAATCCGCATTAATGCCCGAGGCCAAGTCCAAAATGTTTTGGGCGCGGTAGTGACAACGGAGAAGCCTGACTTTTCCCAGTGATTCGAGCTTGGAAAGTCCCGACTTTTGAGGGCTCAGGCCGTTTTTATCCCCGTTGTGGAAATCTTGTACGAGGGGGAACAGCCAGACCAGCTTGACCGTTAGCGGCTCATGGCTCCGCATCCCACCGCCTTCCTGACCCGCGCCCTGCGCGTGGCCCGCACCGAAATCGCCGCCGTCGCCGCCCTGCTGGTGATCGCCTTGGGCACCCTGACCTTCATCGAGGTCGCCGACGACATGCGTGAGGCCGACGGCCAGGCCTTCGACCAGGCGGTGCTGCACGCCGTGCGGCCCTTCGCCGATGATCCGGGCCGTCCCTGGGGGCCGTGGTGGCTGCATGAGGCGGCGGCGGACATCACCTCGCTCGGCGGGATTTCAGTCCTGACCCTGTTCGCCCTGATGGCCCTCGGCTTCATGCTGTTTCAGGGCAAGCGGCTGTCGGCCCTGTTGCTGGTCGTCGGTCTGGCCGGCGGCGTGGCCCTCAGCGAAGGCCTCAAGGCCCTGTTCGAGCGCGAACGCCCGCCGCTGGAGTTTCAGGCGGTCGAGACCCTGAACGCCAGCTTCCCCTCCGGCCACGCCCTGTTGTCGACGGTCTTCTACCTGACGCTCGGCGTCATGCTGACGCGGGCCTTTCCGCGCAAACGGATGAAGGCCTATGTTCTGGGCTGCGGCGTCCTGATCGCCCTGCTGATCGGTCTGACCCGCATCTATCTGGGCGCGCACTGGGCCTCGGACGTCTTCGCCGGGTGGAGCGTCGGCGCGGCCTGGGCCATGGCCCTGTGGCTGTTCGCCTATGCGATCGAGCGGCGCCAGCGGCTTCATGACGCGCCCTTGCAGGACGCGCCTTCGACCAATGTCTAGCGGTCGGAAAGCGTCAGGCGTCGGATAACGGATCAAACAGAGCCGAAGTGCCGTTCGAGGAAGCGCCATGACCGATTACGCCATTCAGTACGCCGAGCGCCTCATGTCGCCCGCCGACGCCGCCGCCCTGATCCCGTCAGGGGCCAAGGTGGCCATGGCCCTGGGCGTCGCCCAGCCGCCCGCACTGCTGAAGGCCCTGGCCGACCGGGCCGAGGCGAAGGCGGTCGACGACATCAACATCTACTACCTGCTGTCCACCGCCATCGCCGGCGAGACCGTGCTGCGCTACGAACTGACCGACCGGCTGCGGCCCCACAGCCTGTTCCACGGCGCCATCGAACGGAAGCTGGAGGCGCGCGGGATCGAGGAAGGACGCCAGGGCGTCTGGTTCGTCCCTACCGGCTTCCAGCAGACGCCCAAGGTCCTGACGCGCGAAATCGGGGTCGATACGCTCGTGGCCACGGTCTCGCCGATGGACGCCAACGGCAACTTCAGCCTCGGCACCAATACCGACTACGCCCTGGCCGTCTCGCGCACCGCCAAGCGGGTGATCCTGGAGGTCAATCCGCACATGCCGCGCGTCTTCGGCGAGGGCGCCGTGCATGTGTCGCAGGTCACGGCCCTGGTCGAACACGCCGCGCCCCTGCTGGAGGCGGGCAAGGCCGCGCCCCAGCCGCAGGACCTGATCATCGGCGGCCTGATCGCCGGCCTGATCGAAAACGGTTCGACCCTGCAGATGGGCATCGGCGCCCTGCCGGACGCGGTCTGCGCGGCCCTGCATGATCACGCCGACCTGGGCATTCACACCGAACTGCTGACGCCCGGCCTGGTCGAACTGATGCGCGCCGGCGTCGTCACCAATGCGAAGAAGAGCCTGCATCCGGGCAAGACCGTCTTCACCTTCGCCATGGGCGACCGCTCCACCTATGACTTCCTGCACGAGAACCCGGGGCTGGAGGCCCGCCCGGTCGACTACGTCAACGACCCGGCCGTCATCGCCCGCAACGACAAGATGGTCTCGGTCAACGCCACCTTGCAGATCGACCTCTTCGGCGCCTGCTGCTCGGAATATCTGAACGGGCGGCAGTATACGGCGTCGGGCGGCCAGCTCGACTTCGTGCGCGGCGCCTCGGCGTCGCAGGGCGGCCAGTCCATCATCGCCTGTCATTCGACGGCGGCCAAGGGCACCGCCTCGCGCATCGTCGCCCGACTGGACGGCCCAGTGACCACGCCGCGCAATGATACGCAGATCGTCGTCACCGAGCATGGCTGGGTCAATCTGCGCGGCCTGACCGTGGATCAGCGCGCCCGCGCCCTGATCGGCCTGGCCGCGCCGCAGTTCCGCGAGGGTCTTCAGGCCGAGGCGAGGGCCCTGGGACTGATCGCGATCTAGGGAAACCGACGTAATCCTGGCGGTAGGCTTTGTTTACAATTGAGGCGCAGGTTTGACCTAGGGTGGATTGGTCGGGGAGTGGGGTATGAGCGGACGCTGGCGGGCGTTTCGTCATGAGGCGGGCCAGGAGGCCGGCCCCCGTTCCGCCGTCTACGTCCTTCTGTTCATGCTCTGCCTGTTGCTGGGGCACTGGAGCACGACGACCTTTCAGGCGGTGATCGCCTGGCCCGCCAACGGCGTGATGCTGGCGGCCTTCCTGCAACTGCCCCGGCGGCGCGCGGCGGTCGTTCTGGCCCTCTGTTTCGGACTGAACCTGCTGAGCGCCATCGTGCGCGGAGACGCCCCGCCCTTCGTCTGGCTGAATCCCATGTTGAACCTGCTCCAGGTCCTGGCAGCGGGCCTTCTCGCGCGGCGCCTGTGCGGCGCGGCTCTGGATATGCGGCGGCCTCGGCGGATGGTCCTGTTCGCCGTCGGCGCCGCGGCGCCGGCCGTGGCCCTGACCGCCACCATCAGCGTCATCGTGGCTCTGGCCGTGCGTGACTATTCTCTGGTCCGGGCCGCCTTCGCCTGGCGACACCTGTTTGCGATGGAGTTGCTGGGCCTGGTGATCGTCACCCCCAGTCTGCTGCTGTTGGCCCGGGCGCATCGCTTCCGCCAGGTCAGCCCGTCGCCGCTGGAGATCATCGCCGTCCTGGGCCTGGTGACGGCGACGGCGCTGTGGATCTTCACCCAGCCCACGCCCCTGCTCTTTCTGATGTTCCCGCCGCTGATGCTGGCGGCCTTCCGGCTGTCGCCGCCCTGGATGGCCGTCGCCCTTGTCCTGACGATGCTGATCAGCGGCCTGATGACCCTGACCGGGCATGGTCCGGTCAGCGCCTCGCCGGTCCCCTATGTGGCGGAGCTGGACAGCCTCTCGGACCGCATGCGACAGATGCCGCTCTACTACGGTTTCCTGCTGGTGGCGGCGATGACCGCCCTGCCGATCAGCGCCCTGATCGCCGAGCGCCGCTCCTTCATCGCCCGTCTGGCCCGGCGCACGGCGATCGCCCTGGAGCAACGCCGAAGGGCCGAAGCCGCCGATGCGGTCAAGTCGCGCTTCCTGGCCCTGATGAGCCATGAGATGCGCACCCCGCTGAACGGGGTCAGCGGCTACGCCGACCTGCTGTCGCGTCGCGACGACCTGCCGCGCGAGGCCCAGGCCCAGATCGCCGCCATCCGCCAGTCCGGGGAGGCCATGCTGACCCTGGTCGAGGATGTCCTGGACGTGTCGCGCGGCGACGAGCCCCTGTGCCTGGAGCCCTTCGACCTGGCCGCCCTGATCCAGGATGCGGTCGCGCTGGACGCCGCAGCCGCGCGGGCCAAGGGGCTGCGGTTCGATGTGGAAATGACGCTACAGCCCGGCGGCCGCGTGCTCGGCGACGCCCGGCGTCTGCGCGGCGCCCTGCGTCATCTGGTCTCAAACGCCGTCAAGTTCACCGACCACGGCGCGATCCGGCTTCTGGCGCGGCATGAAGGAGACCGCCTGCTGGTCGAGGTGGCCGACACCGGCTGCGGCATAGCGGACGATTTCATTCCCCGCCTGTTCGACCCCTTCGCCCAGAGCGATGATTCCCTGCGCCGTCGCCACGGCGGAGCGGGCGTGGGCCTGCCTGCCGCACGACGCCATGCCCGATGCATGGGCGGCGACATCATGCTGTTTTCGACCTCGCCGGCGGGGTCGGTCTTCCACCTGACGGCGCAGATGGAGGCGCTCGACGCGCCCGCCGCAGAAGCGCCGACTGAAGTCGCCGCCCTGCGCGCCCTGATCGTCGACGACCATCCGGTCAACCGCCAGATGCTGCGGCTGCTGATCGAGGCGGCGGGCTGCGAGGCGGTCGAAGCCGCCGACGGTCTGGAGGCGCTGGAAAAGGCCAGCGGCGGCGGTTTCGACCTGATCCTGATGGATGTGCGGATGCCGCGTCTGGACGGACTGGAGGCCACGCGCCGTATTCGCGCCCTGCCGTCCGATGCGGGCGAGGTGGCCATCCTGGCCGTGACCGCCGACGCCATGCCCGAAGACGCCGCACGCTGTCTGGCGGCGGGCATGGACGCCCACCTGGCCAAGCCCGTCACCCACGAGCGCCTCTACGCCGCCATCGACCAGACCTTCCGCGCCGCCGCCTGCCGCGACCATATCCACGCGGCCTAGGCGTCGTCGAAGGGGAAGCGTTCGCTCCAGAAGGCTTGCAGTTCCGGCAGATCGTCCACCCGGCGCATGGCGTCGGCCATGCCGGGGGCCTCGATGGAAAAACGCGCGCGACGCGGCGTCCAGCGGCTGGCCACGGCGACGTAGAGGTCCAGCACGCTCAGTTCCTCGCCCAGCAGGAAGCGCCCCGGCCTGATCTGGCTGTCCATGACGCGCCAGCATTCGGCGATGCGCTCGGCGGTGCGTCGCTTCACCTGTTCCTGCGCCGCCGCATCGTCGCCGACCAGCCTTGACGGCTCGTCCCGCACCCAGAACATCGAATAGACGGCGGCGGGGATGAAGGTCATCCAGCGCAGGAACTGCGCCCGCCTTGGATCATTGATCGTCGGTCCCAGGCGCGCTTCGGGATAGGCGTCGGCCAACCAGATGAGGATGGCGGCGCTTTCCGTGAGCGTCTCGCCGCTGGGCAGGACCAGGGCCGGGATCTGACGCATGGGGTTGGCGACGGCCACCTTGTCGCGTTCGGCCTCCCCCTCCCAGGTCACGGCCTCGATGACGCGATAGTCCAGTCCGATCAGGGTCATGGCGGCCTCGACCGGGACCGATCCCGAGCCGGCCGCGCCGTAAAGCGTGAAACTCATCCCCAGGCTTCTCCCCATCTGATTGCGCACGTCACACCATATCTAGCGTCATAGATAAATTTGATCGCAAGATAGGCCGGTTTCGA
The DNA here is from genome assembly GCF_013386595.1 of Brevundimonas sp. P7753. Classification (NCBI taxonomy): domain Bacteria; kingdom Pseudomonadati; phylum Pseudomonadota; class Alphaproteobacteria; order Caulobacterales; family Caulobacteraceae; genus Brevundimonas; species Brevundimonas sp. P7753. The sequence continues at coordinate 32,859 of NZ_JACARP010000018.1, forward strand.
CTTGGCGCCGGGCCGCGCCGGACGCATGGTGAAACTCGCTTCTCCCGGATTCGCTTCAGGTCATTTTGATGAACGCCCACTCCTCGATCATCCGCCCCGGAACAGCCGGACTGCTGACGCCCTCCGCCGCCTACAAGCCCTTCCGCTATCCGTGGGCTTTCGACATGTGGAAGAAGCAGCAGCAGGTCCACTGGATGCCCGAAGAGGTGCCGCTGGGCGAGGACGTCAAGGACTGGGCCGCCAACCTGACCGACAGCGAGCGCAACCTGCTGACGCAGATCTTCCGCTTCTTCACCCAGGCCGACATCGAGGTCCAGGACAACTACATGGAGCGCTACGGCCGGGTGTTCAAACCGACCGAAGTGAAGATGATGCTGGCCTCCTTCGCCAATATGGAGACCATCCATATCGCGGCCTACGCCCTGCTGCTCGAGACCATCGGCATGCCCGAGAGCGAGTTCGGCGCCTTCATGGAATACGAGGCCATGCGCGACAAGCATGACTTCATGGGTCAGTTCGGGGTCGATACCGACGCCGACATCTGTCGGACGCTCGCCATGTTCGGCGGCTTCTCCGAAGGCCTGCAGCTGTTCGCATCCTTCGCCATGCTGATGAACTTCCCGCGCCAGTCGAAGATGAAGGGCATGGGCCAGATCGTCAGCTGGTCGGTGCGCGACGAGAGTCTGCACTGCGACGGCATCATCAAGCTGTACCACGCCTTCAACAAGGAGACGGGCGCCGTCACCAAGGCCGTGGCCGACGACATCGTCGACTGCTGCAAGACCGTGGTCACGATGGAAGACAAGTTCATCGACCTGGCCTTCGAAATGGGCCCGGTCCACGGCATGACGCCCGACGACATCAAGCAGTACATCCGCTTCATCGCCGACTGGCGACTGCGTCAGCTGCAGTTGCCGGAAGTCTACGGCGTGACGGAAAACCCCCTGCCCTGGCTGCAGTCGCTGCTGTCCGGCGTCGAGCACGCCAACTTCTTCGAAGCCCGCGCCACCGAATACTCCAAGGCGGCGACGCAAGGCTCGTGGCACGGCGTCGACGGCGTCTGGGACAGCTTCGACGCCATGATGAAGCGCCGCGAGACGGCCGAGAGCTGAACCGCGCGCCTTGGTCCTGATCGACAACGTCGGTCAGGACCGAAGCCCTAGCCGGCCTTCTTCTTCGCGGCGGACCGGCCTGAGGCCGACTTGGGCGCCGGCCCTTTCAGGCTGGCCTTCAACGCCGCCATCAGGTCGATGACGTTCGTATCGTCCGGCTCCGGCGCCGTGACCACGCCCTTGCCGCCCTTCGCCTTGGCCTTGATCATCTCGCGCAGGGCCTCGTCGTAACGGTCGTGGAAGCGGGTCGGATCGAAGTCCGCCGCCTTCTGGCCGATGATGCGCGCGGCGATCTCGACCATGTCGGCGTCCGCCTTCACCTCGGGGATGTCGTCAAAGAACTCGTCGGCGGCCTTCACCTCGTCATGGGCGCGCAGGGTATAGGCCACTAGCCCCTTGCCGTGGACCTCCAGCGCCAGCTGCCGCTCCTTGCCGCGCAGCACCAGCTGGCCCAGGGCGATCTTGCCCGCGCTCTTCATCGCCTCGCGGATCACGGCGAAGGCTTCCACGCCCACGCCCTTTTCCGGCACCACATAGAAGGGGTCGTCCCAATAAAGCCGGTCGATGTCCGCCTCGTCGACGAACTGGTCGATGGAAATGGTCTTGGTGCTCTCCAGCTTCACCTTGTCGAAGTCGGCCTCGTCGAACAGGACGTACTCGTCCTTGGACATTTCATAGCCCTTGACCAGATCGGACCGCTCGACCGGCCCCGTGTCCGGGTCGGTCGCCACCATGCGGATGCGGTTGTTGGTGGCCGGATTGATCAGGTGAAAGCGCACGTCGCCGGCGCTGCTCGTCGCCGTATAGAGGGCGACCGGACAGGTCACGAGCGACAGCTTCAGATGTCCCTGCCAGGTCGGTCGCGCAGCCATGATCCAGTCCTCCAGCCCGGTTCAACGGGTCGAGCGAGGATTCGTTCAAGCCCCCGACTGCACTCTGGCCCCGCCCGCAGAACCGCGCCATCATCCGCCCCATGAGCTGGATCACCCGCCTGTTCCGCCTGCATATCGCCCTGTGGCTAGGGCTGGCGGTCCTGATCGTGGTCTTCGCCCTGACCCCGGACGACTGGGACTGGCCGACGCGGATCGCGGCGGGATGGGGCGGCGGCGCTGTCGCCTTCCTGGCGCTGACCTTCGCCCGCCTGTTCCGCTCCCGCTCGGTCGAGGCCATTCGCAAGCGCGCCGCCGAAATGGATCAGGCCGGCTGCGCGGTCCTGCCGCTCAGCCTGCTGGCGGCGGCGGCCAGCGTCTTCATCATCGTCATGGAGGCCGCGGGCGGCGGCCAGCCGTCAGCGGCTTCGGCCCTCTTCTCCATCGCCGTCATCGCCCTGTCCTGGCTGTTCGTGCACGTCATCTTCACCCTGCACTACGCCCACGAATTCTACGCCCCCGCCGACACAGGAAAAGGCGATCGACAGGGCCTGATCTTTCCCGGCGAGGATGACGCCGACTACTGGGACTTTCTGCACTTCGCCCTGATCATCGGCGTCGCCAACCAGACCGCCGACATCCAGATCAGCAGTCAGAAACTGCGCCGCATCGCCACCCTGCACAGCCTGGTGGCCTTCCTGTTCAACACCGTGATCCTGGCCCTGGCGGTCAATATGGCGGTCAACCTGCTCTAGCATTTACGCTCTTCGCCTTGACTTGGCCGTTATTGAGGCCCATCTGCGCTGCGTCGCACCATGCGGCGGCCGGCTTCCTGCAACGCGTGTGGGTCTTCCTCTGCGAAGACCTGATTGCAGACGCAGCCGGCAAGACCTCAGAGTCATTACGTCGTCCGGACACGCGGGGCGGCGCCCCGATCCACCCCGACGGCTTCATTCCGAAGCTCTATCGGGATTGGCGGAGCGTCTCACTCTTGTTGCGTGCGATCAGAAGGCTCCGCCTTCTCGACCCGACGCACGCGGGGACACGCTTCGTCGACAGCGAAAGACGTTCCGTGAGCAATATCACTTTTGAATCCATGGGCCTGAACAAGGCCCTCCTCCAGGCGCTGGACGCCACCGGCTATACGACGCCGACGCCGATCCAGGCCAAGGCCATCCCCGACGTCATGCTGGGCAAGGACCTGCTGGGCATCGCCCAGACCGGCACCGGCAAGACCGCCGCCTTCGCCCTGCCGATCCTGCATCGCCTGGCCGAGAACCGCATCGCGCCCAAGCCGCGCACCACGCGCTGCCTGATCCTGTCGCCCACGCGTGAACTGGCCAGCCAGATCGCCGACAGCTTCAAGCAGTACGGCCAGCACCTGGGCTTCCGCGTCGCCGTCATCTTCGGCGGCGTCAAGTACGGCCCGCAGGAACGCGCCCTGCAACAGGGCCTGGACATCCTGGTCGCCGCCCCCGGCCGCCTGCTGGACCACCTGCAGCAAAAGACGCTGGACCTCAGCTCGACGGAAATCTTCGTCCTCGACGAAGCCGACCAGATGCTGGACCTGGGCTTCATCAAGCCCATCCGTCAGATCGTCAGCCGCATCCCGGCCAAGCGTCAGAACCTCTTCTTCTCGGCCACCATGCCGTCGGAGATCGGCAAGCTGGCCGGCGAGCTGCTGAAGGACCCGGTCAAGGTCCAGGTCACGCCCCAGGCCACCACGGTCGAACGCATCAAGCAGTCGGTCGTCCACATCGAACAAGGCCGCAAGCGCGCCCTGCTCACCGAGCTCTTCTCTGACGCCGCCTATACGCGCTGCCTGGTCTTCACCAAGACCAAGCACGGCGCCGACAAGGTCGCGGCCTATCTGGAAGCCGGCGGCGTCGAAGCCGGCGCCATCCACGGCAACAAGAGCCAGTCGCAACGCGAACGCGCCCTGGAAGCCTTCAAGCAAGGCAAGCTGCGCGTCCTGGTCGCCACCGACATCGCCGCGCGCGGCATCGACGTGGACAAGGTCACGCACGTCGTGAACTTCGAACTGCCCTTCGTGCCGGAAGCCTATGTCCACCGCATCGGCCGTACGGCCCGCGCGGGCGCTGAAGGCACCGCCATCAGCTTCGTCGCCGGCGACGAGATGAAGCTGCTCAAGGACATCGAAAAGGTCACGCGCCAGAAGATCCCGGCCATCGACCGTCGTAACGACAAGGCCCTGGGCATGCTCGACGCCTCGATCATGGCCGCCGGCGTCAACTCCAAGGCCACCCTGCCCGACCGTGAAGAGCGCGGCGGACGTGGCGGACGCGGCGGCGGCGAAGGCCGCAACCGCAACCCGCGTCGCGACGGCGTCAAGCCGGAGGGCGGCGGTCAGCCGCACCGCCTGCGCAAGCCCGCTCAGGGTCGCGCCCACGTCGAACGTCCGGTCGCCGCCTATGACCCCATGGCCGGCGAACGTCCCAAGTCCTCGCCGCGCTCGGCTCCTGCCGCCGAACCCAAGGCCGTCGGCGAACTGAAGCGCCGCAGCCGCCGCCCGTCGAACGGCGGCAAGGGCTACAGCGCCCAGGGCTGATCCCCCGGATCATCGACATGCCAGAAACGCCGGGCTCTCCATGAGAGCCCGGCGTTTTTCATTTCGGCAGCCCTTTCCTCCCCACTTGTGGGGAGGGGGACCGCGTAGCGGTGGAGGGGGCGGCGCAGACGTCAGCCGTCGAGTCGCCCCCTCCGTCACGGCCGCTATCGCGTCCGCGCCACCTCCCCATCGGCTCCGCCGACAGGGAGGAAAGACCCGCCATCCCCTCCACACCGCGCACTGCCCTGTCTGGAAAAACAACGCCCTAGGGTCGTTTCACGCCCTTTCGCCAGCCCTACCTCGCCCTTCGCCTAGACTTGGCGCATGACCGCCCAGACGCCCCGCCGCACAGACCTTGCCCCCAAAACCGGCGCTCCCTCACCCGCCGCCCATTGCACCAATTGCACTGTTTTTTTCGCGGCGCCGTGCAATCCCGCCCATGAAAAACGGCGGCCCCCGCAAGGGAGCCGCCGCATTCCGGTCAGGCTGTCGCCGGGATCAGAAGGCCCAGCGCGCCCCCAGCGAGGCGACCAGGGCCGAGCCCTCGGCCGTACCGCGCAGGTGCGAGGTCGTGGCCGCCGGCGTGCCGCCGTAGAAGGTGCGGTCGTCGAAGATGTCGCTGTCGCTGAAGGCGATGTAGGTCAGACCGGCGTCGAAGGTCACGCCCGGCGTCACCTCGGTCGAGCCGCCGACCGAGAACAGCAGGCGGTCGGCGTCGGGGATGCGGGCCGTGCGCAGGCTGTCGCGGGTCGGGGTCGGATCATAGCCGACGCCGGCGCGCAGAGTGGTCTTGTCGCTGAGGGCGTAATCCAGGCCGATCGCGCCCGTGGTCACGTCCTTGTAGTTCTGATGGATCGAGTCGCCGCCGCCGGCGTACTCGACGTCGATGGCCTGGAACTCGCTCCAGCCGATGCGGTTGACCTGGGCGTTCAGCGTCAGCTTGTCGTTGACCGCATAGCGCACCGAGGCCGAGGCGAACCAGGGCGTGTTGAAGCTGGCCTTGCCGGCGGTGGCGACATTGCTGCCGGCCAGCGGACCCAGCAGACCCGAAATGGCGATGTCGCCTTCCAGCTCATGCTCGATCTTGGAGCGGTAGCTCAGGCCGAAATCCCACGGTCCCTTGTGCACCTGAGCGCCGACGTTCCAGCCATAGTCCCAACCGTCGCCTTCCAGGGTGTTGGAGCCGTCCGGCAGCAGGGGCGACAGGTTGGGCAGGGCCGAGGTCAGCTTGGCCTTGACGTACTGGGCGTCCAGGCCCGCGCCGATGTCCAGCCAGTCGTTGACCTGATAGGCGACGGTCAGGCCGGCGTTGGCCGAGCGCAATTCCGAGGTCAGGGCGTCGTAGCGGGTGAAGGAGGCCTGCTCGTACTTGGTCGTGAAGTTGTAGGGCGCGGCCACCGAAACGCCGACGGCGAAGCGGTCGCCGACCGGGGTGGCGAAGGCGAAGTTGGGCACCAGGCCGCTTTCGATCGGATCGACATTGGTGTTGCGCGGATTGGTCACCGGCGCATTGGCGCCGCCCGGATAGGTGACGTAGGAGCCGTTGTTCTTGACCTCGGAATCGATCTTGATGCCGTGCATCCCGACCGAGACTTCACGGCCGCTGCGGGCGATGGCGGCGGGGTTCCACCACATCGAGCCGACGCCGCGATCCGCCGCTTCGCCCGAGAAGGCGCGACCGGCGCCGCGCACCGATTGTTCTTGCAGATAGAAGGAGCCGGCGAAGGCCGGCGCGGCCACGGAGGCCATGAGGACAGCGAGGCCGCTGAGGCGGGCCATGTTCCTGGGAGTCATTCGGTTTCACCTATGTCAGTCCGCCCGTCCTTACTGATGCGACGGGTCGTTGTTCGGGGAGGAAGGCGACGCTAGCAGTCACAGCGACAGTGTCGCGAAAGCGTTGCCTCCAAGGCCCCTGTCGGACCGCAAATCGGCGAAACCGTGGCGGGGAAGTCGCACAATTTCACACCTTGGTGATCTTACGTTACGGCAATATCAATACCCAAAGAACGCAGTTCTCGGCAAGGATCGTGTTCCGCAAGGTCAACTTTGGCCTCGTCACGACCACGGATCACCAGCTGGGTCCCGACCGCCCCCTCGCCGCCGAAACCGAACGGATAGCTGCCGAAGGACAGGTCGCGACGCGCGTCTGCGGCGGCCCGCAGAACCTCGGCGATCGCGCCCTCGCCGACGCCGAGGACGCGGATCGTCCGGGCATGGACCACCGCCCCGGTGCGCAGGCGCGGCGCCACGTCCTGCAACATGGCCTCCATGATCTTGGGCACGCCGGCCATGACGAAGACATTGCCGACCTGGAAGCCGGGCGCGTCCGTCACCGGATTGGCGATCAGGCTGCCGCCCTCGGGAATGCGCGCCATCCGCCGCCGCGCCGCGTTGAACTCGCCCGGCCCGTAACGCCGCTCCAGGATAGCCAGGGCCTCGGGGTGCTCGGCCACCGCCAAGCCGAAGGCCGCGCCCACGGCGTCGGCGGTGATGTCGTCGTGGGTCGGGCCGATGCCGCCCGTCGTGAAGACATAGTCGCAGGTCGCGCGCAGGGCGTTCAGCGCCCCGACGATCTGATCCTGACGGTCGCCGACGGTGCGCGCCTCCATCAGGTCGATCCCCAGGGCCGCCAGAAAGCGCGCGATGGTGTTCAGGTTCGTGTCCTTGGTCCGGCCGGACAGAATTTCGTCGCCGATGATCAGGACAGCGGCGGTCGGAGCAGCTTGAGCGTTCATGCCCCCCACATAGGGAGCGCGCCGCGCCGCGTCATCGGCGCCGCCTGACGGGGTTGAGGTTTTGTGCTAGGTTGGCCATCTGACATCCCAAGCCCAGCACACAGCCGCTCCCCCCAGTCTTCGCGGCGCGCCCGAAAGCAGATCATGTACGAGACCCCCGACCTGGATAACGACGCCTTCGTCCGCAGCCACGAAATCCGCATTCACGACGCGGACGCCTTCGAGGGCATGCGCAAGGCCGGTCGCCTGGTCGCCGAAGCATTGGACATGATCGGCGAGCACGTGAAGCCCGGCGTCACCACCGGCGAACTGGACGATCTGGTGCGCGACTTCACCCTGGCGCGCGGCGGCGTCCCCGCCTGCCTCGGCTACAAGGGCTACACCAAGACGATCTGCACCTCGATCAACCATGTCGTCTGCCACGGCATTCCCGGCGACAAGGTTCTGAAGGAAGGCGACATCGTCAACATCGACCACACGGTCATCGTCGACGGTTGGCACGGCGATTCCAGCCGCATGTTCCCGGTCGGCGAGATCAACGCCCGGTCGAAAAAGCTGATCGACGTCACCTATGACTCGCTGGAGCTGGGGCTGGCCCAGGTCAAGCCGGGCAACACCTTCGGCGACATCGGCTTCGCCATCCAGAAATACGTCGAGGCCCAGCGCATGAGCGTGGTGCGCGACTTCTGCGGCCACGGCATCGGCCGGGTCTTCCACGACAGCCCCAACGTCCTGCACTACGGCCGCCGTGGCGAAGGCGCGGTGCTGAAGCCGGGCATGTTCTTCACCGTCGAGCCGATGGTGAACCTGGGCAAGCCGGCGGTGAAGGTGCTGTCCGACGGCTGGACCGCCGTGACCCGCGACAAGTCCCTGTCGGCCCAGTGCGAGCACACCATCGGGGTGACGGAAGACGGCCTGGAAATCTTCTCGGCCTCGCCGAAGGGCCTGTTCCGTCCGAAATTCTAGACCCCGCCCATCCCCGCAGAGGCGGGGACCCAGAGCTATGGCCCCGCAATCCAGCGCTTGATCCCTGCGCCGGACAAGTTAGCGTCCGGTCCCAGGACTGGGTCCCCGCCTCCGCGGGGATGAGCGGATGGGGGCATCGTGTCCGACGGCGTCACGGGAGCAATTCCAAAGCAGGCCAGGCCGCACCACGCCGGTCATCGTGAGCGGCTGCGTGAACGCGCGCGCGGCGCCGGCATCCACCACCTGCCTGACTATGAGCTGCTGGAGCTGTTCCTGTTCCGCAGCCAGCCGCAGGGCGACGTCAAACCCATCGCCAAGGCCCTGCTGACCCGCTTCGGCTCGCTGGCCGCCGTCCTGGCGGCCTCGGTCGAGGATCTGATGACCGTCCGCGCCGAGGACTCGCGCGGTCGCTCCAAGGGCGTCGGCGCCGAGACCGCCCTGGACCTGGTCGCCCTGCACGAGGTCTCGCGACGTGTGACCAAGGAAGAAGCGAACAAGCGCACCGTCATCACGTCGTGGACGGCGCTCCTGGCCTATGTCCGCCTCAGCCTTCAGCACGAACCGCGCGAGCAATTCCGCGTCCTCTATCTCGACAAGAAGAACCAGCTGATCCTCGACGAGATTCAGAACCGGGGCACGGTCGACCACGCCCCCGTCTATCCGCGCGAAGTGGTGCGCCGGGCGCTGGAGCTGTCGGCCAGCGCCATGATCATCGTCCACAACCACCCCTCGGGCGACCCGACCCCCAGCCGCGCCGATATCGACATGACCAAGCAGGTGATCGAGGCCGCGCGCGCGCTCAGCCTCCAGGTCCACGACCACCTCATCGTCGGCCGTGAAGGCGTGGCCAGCTTCAAGCAACTGGGTTTGATGTGACCATTCTGACCACCGCCCGCCTGACCCTGACCCCCGTCGCCGTCAGCGACATGGACGACCTGATCGGCCTGTGGGCCGACGCCGACTTCACCCGCCACATCATGGGACGCGGTCTGTCGGAGGAAGAGGTCTGGTTCCGACTGCTGCGCGACCTCGGACACTGGCAGGCCAAGGGCTACGGCAACTGGACCATCCGCGAGACCGGCAGCGGCGCCTATGTCGGCAGCGTCGGGGTGCTGGACTATCGCCGCGAGATGACGCCGCCTTTCGATGCGCCCGAGCTGGGATGGGGCGTCGCCCCTGCCTTCCAGGGCCTGGGCATGGCGTACGAGGCGCTTCAGACCGCCCTGGCCTGGACCGACGCCTATCGGCTGGAGCCGCGCACCGTCTGCATGATCTCGCCCGAAAACGCCCCCTCGGTGAAGCTGGCCCAGCGGGTCGGCTACCGCCCCTATGCCGAGACCGACTACAAGGGCTCGGCCGTCACCCTGTTTGAACGCCCGCGCGCGGTTGCGGGCTGACAGACGGCGCAGACCTCTCTAGGTTTTACAGTTCAGATCCGATCCGCCGGTTTCGAGAGTAGCTTCATGCCCATGTCCGCCGATGTCCTGCGCGCCCACCTGGTCGAGGCCTTCCCCGATGCGGACATCGCCATCGAGGATCTGGCCGGCGACGGCGACCACTATCGCGCCCGCATCGTCTCCACCGCCTTCAAGGGCCTGCCGCGCGTGCGCCAGCATCAGCTGGTCTATGGCGCGCTGAAGGGCCAGATGGGCGGCGAACTGCACGCCTTGGCGCTGGAGACTTCCGCCCCCGCCGAGGCCGGCTGAGCATGCGGTATCGCCCGTTCGGCGCCACGGGCGCGGCGGTTTCCAATCTGACCCTTAGCCTGGGGCCCGACGCCCTGGGGCGCGGCCGCACCGCCCTCAGCGAACTGATCTTCACCGCGCTCGAGGCGGGGGTGAACAGCTATCACCTCGAGAACGCCGACCCGGTTCTGGCCGAGATCGTCGGCGAGGCCCTGGGCCATGTCGAGCGGCGGCTGGTCTGCGTCGGCGTCACCCTGGGTCTCGGCGACGACCGCAGGAAGGGCTTCCGCGACTTTTCGGCGGACGGCCTCAGCAGTTCGATCGACCGGGCGCTGCATGCCTCGGGTCTGGGCTGGTTCGACGTGGCCGTGCTGGACGAACCCGCCGACGACGAACTGCCGCAGGCGTCGCTGATCGCGCTCAAGGCCCTGCGCAAGGCCGGTCACATCAAGCTTCTGGGCGTATCCGGCGACTCTCCGGTCATGGATGTCTATGTCTCGACCGGGGCCTTCGACGTCCTCTACACGCCCTTCCACGCCAATGTGGAGTGGCGCATCCGGTCGCGAATGCGGGCCGCGCGCGAACGCGACATGGCCATCTTCACCTACGACTACTTCCCCGAAAGCCTGTCGACCGAGCGCAAGGCCGCAGGCGCGGGCGCGCCCCCCAAGAAGAAGGGCTTGTTCGGTTTCGGAGCGAAGCCGGTCGAGCAGGGCCTGGTCAACGCCGGCTCCTTCGCCTTCCTGCATCAGACGCCGAACTGGAAGGCCGAAGAGATCTGCCTGGCCTTCACCCTGACCGACCCGGCCATCGCCAGCGTCATGGTCCAGGCGATCAACCCGGAACGGATGGAGGCCCTGGCCGGCGTGCCCGAGCGCGACCTGCCGCCCGGCCTGTCGGCCCAGATCGAAATGGCCCGCGTCGGCTCAGCCGTCGCCTAGGCCCTAGCCGCCCATCGCCACGAAGGGACCGTTGAGGAAGGCCGGCTTGCCATAGGTCAGCCGCTGGCCGTCCGCGCCCAGAACACGACCGCCCGCCGCCTCCAGCACCGCCTGGCCCGCGGCCGTGTCCCACTCGCTGGTCGGGCCGGTGCGTGGATAGGCGTCGAAGCGGCCCTCGGCGATCAGGCAGAATTTCAACGACGAGTCCGTACCCTGCCACTGGCTGCAGCCGTGACGCGCGGCCAGGCGGGCGGCCTCATCGTCGGTCATGCTGTGGCTGAGCAGGGCGATGCCCTCGGCCGGATGCGGACGGACCTTGATCGGGCGCCAGGCCTCGCCGAAGACGCGGCGCGCCGCGCCCTTGCCTGGAGCCGTCGAGGCCCAGCTGACGCTCGACGCCGGGGCCGTCACCACGCCCGCGACGGGGGCGTCGCCGCGGATCAGGGCGATATTGACGGTAAAGCTCTCGCGGCCCTGAACAAAGCCCTTGGTGCCGTCCAGCGGGTCGATCAGCCAGAACCACTCGCCCACCGAGGTCGGCGCGCCGTCGGCGGCCACGGCCTCTTCGGCCACGGTCTGCACCCCCGGCCAGCGCTCGCTCAGCCGTTGCAGGATCAGGGCCTCGGCGGCGCGGTCCGCTTCAGTCACAGGGCTGGCGTCGGACTTGGTCTCGACCGCCGTGCCGACCCGCCAGTAGGGCAAAATCAGACGCGCAGCCTCCTCGGCGATGTCGGTGATGATCTCGGCGAGGGCGCCGGAAGCGAGGTCGGTCTCAAGAGCGTGCGTCATGTCTCCGCTTCGATAGCCCATGCGCCCGGTTTCAAGAACCGGCAAATCAGGTCAGCCTTAACCATTCCTGATTGCAGACCGTCCGAGCGATGACCCTTTCCGATTTCTCCGCACAACCGACCGCAGCCGAACCGGCTGCCGCCGACCTGCCCGCAGCGAGGGCCGAGCTGGCCGCCTTCATCGCCGGCAAGCTGTGCCACGACTTCATTAGCCCGGCGGGCGCCATCATGTCCGGCCTGGACCTGCTGGAAGACCCCACCGCCCAGGACATGCGCGACGACGCCATGAGCCTGATCCGCCAGAGCGCCCGGAAGATGGTCGCCCACGTCCATTTCGCCCGTGTCGCCTTCGGCGCCGCCACCACCAGCGAGCAGTTCGTCTCGGCCGAGTTGCGCGGCCTGGTCGCCAACCTGTCCGAGGGCGGCCGCGCGACCCTGGACTGGCGCATCAACGACGCCGAGACCTTCACCAAGCCCGAGGCCCGCATCCTGATCAACCTGGCCTGGATGACCCTGGGCGCCCTGCCGACCGGGGGCGTCGCCACCATCACCGCTCGGCGCGAGGACGGCCGCCTGCTGCTGGTCGGCTCGGCCGAGGGCGCCCGCGCCCGGCTCAAGCCCGAGGCCCTGACCGGACTGAAGGGCGAGCGCCTGACCGAGGGTCTGGCTGGCCAGTGGATACAGCCCTACTGGCTGTGGCTGGCGGTCGACGAGGCGGGCGGGCGTCTGGATCTGGCCTGCGAAGAGGGCCGCGTCGGCCTGATCGCGCGCACGCCCGCATAAGGTCTCCGCCCGCCATCGTCTGTTAACGCCCCTGAACGATCATGACGCGAAGCCTGACGTCATTTCGCGCCAAACGAGATAAAGCCCTTGCACCCCCAGACCTGCTTGATCGTCGATGACAGCCGGATCATCCGCAAGGTCGCGCGCCGCATCGTTGAAGGCCTGGGCTTCGAGGTCGATGAAGCCGCCGACGGCGTCGAAGCCCTGACCTACTGCATGGGCGCCATGCCCCATGTGGTGCTGCTGGACTGGCAGATGCCGGTCATGGACGGGCTGAGCTTCCTGCGTCGCCTGCGCGACCTGCCGGGGGGCCGCGCCCCCAAGGTCCTGTTCTGTTCGGTCGAGACTCGCGCCGACCGCATCGCCGAAGCCCTGTCCGCAGGAGCCGACGACTATGTTATGAAGCCGTTCGACGGCGAGATCCTGCATTCCAAATTCGCCGAAGTGGGAGCTATTCAGTCGCCGTCATGACCCCCGAGGACTTCGATCGCCTTCAGACCCTGCTGGCCACACGCGCCGGCTTCCGGCTGACCCGCGACCGGATGCATCTGGCTGAGCACCGCCTCGGGCCGGTGGCGCGCCGCGAGGGCTATCACAACGTCGAGGCCATGCTGGCGACGCTGTGGAACAAGCCGATCGCCTCGCTGGGCTGGGCGGTGATCGAAGCGCTGCTGAACGGCGAGACCTGGTTCCGCCGCGACCGCGCGGTGTTCGACGTCTTTTCCCGCGAACTGATGCCCGCCCTGACGGCGGCGCGTCCCGGCGGCAAGGTGCGCCTGTGGTCCGCCGGCGTCTCCACCGGCCAGGAAGCCTATTCCCTGGCCATCGCCGCGCTGGAGAACAGCGCCGACGTGGAGATCGTCGCCACAGACCTGTCGCGGCAGGCGATCGAAAAGGCCCACTCCGGCCTCTACACCTCGTTTGAAATTCAGCGCGGCCTGTCGGCCCGGACCATGCTGCGCTGGTTCGAGCAGGTCGAGGATCACTGGCGCGCCCGTCCCGAGCTGCGCAGCACGGTCAGGTTCGAGCGCGCCAACCTGCTGGACGAACCCGCCGACGACCGCCCGTTCGATGTCATCTTCTGCCGCAACCTTCTCAGCGATCTGGAACCGGCGCACCGCGCCCGCGTGCTGGACCAATTGGAGCGCCGACTGGTGGATGACGGCTGCCTCTTCCTCGGCGTCGATGAACGGCCCGAGGGCGACAGCGTCGCCTTCCGTCCGGTCGCCGGTCGCAAGGGTCTCTATGTGAAGGCGCCCTCGGCCCTGCGTCGCGCGGCCTAAGCCCTCAAAAGCCCCGAAACCGCCGCCGCCTTGACCCCGACGCCTGGAACCGGGCTGAAGACCAGATCGGTCACGCCGAAATACTCGCCCTGGTTCATCGCGCACCAGTCGGTCGTGACCAGACGCACGGTTGCCCGGCTCGCCACGTCCCCTGCCGCTCCATAGACAAAGTCGCCGCTGCGCTCGGCCAGCGGCATGGGCCGGTCCTGATTGGCCCGCGCCATCAGGTCCGCCAGCCGCGCGACCGGAACCTCGGCGACCATCAGCTTGCCGTCGAAGCGCACCACGGCGTCGAAATCATAGCGCGTCACTGGCCCCGCAGGCAGGCCGGTCCCCAGCGTCGTATGCCCGATGAAGCCCGCCTCCACGCCCGCCGCAGCGGCCATGGCGGCGGCGACGGCGCGGCCAGTTTCGCCCAGGGTCAGCGCGCGCGGGCTGACGCCCAGCACCCTCTTCTCTTCGGCGGTCAGGTGCGTGGCCAGGGTCGTGGCGATCAGGTCGGCGAGGCGCGGCGACGGGGCGGCGTCTCGGTCCACCGCCGTCGAGACGACGTCGATCCGTCCGTCCTCGAACAGGGTCGCTGTCGTATAGGCGTTGCTCCACGACCCGGTGTGGGCATAGGCGCTGCGGCCCTGTTCGTGCTGGAACATCAGGTGGTTGTGCCCGCCGATCATCAGGGCGCCGTCGGGCAGCAGAGGCAGAATATCGCGATCACCAGCCACCCCCGCATGGCTCATCACCAGCCTCAGATCGGCGCCGTCCAGCAGGCGGGTCAGATTTGCTTTCGCCCAGTCGCCCGGCTCGGGGATCGACAGCCAGTCGCGGCTGGTCTTGGGATAGGTGTTCAGCGAATCCGTTCCCGCCCCGACGATCCGCAGCGACCGCTGGCCCAGAGGCACGGTCACGGCGGCCTCGGCGTAGGGCTGGCCCGTGCGGGCGTCGATGATGTTGCTGACGACGACGATCCCCAGCGACCGCATCCGCGCCACCACCTCATGCAGGTCCGGCGTCAGGTCGTTGTCGTGGTTGCCCAGGTTGACCACCGTGGGCGCCAGCTTCGGCAACTCGCCCAGGAAGGCCCAGTCTATGGCCCCGCTGGATCGCACCGAGACGACATTGCCATGCTCGAAGATGTCGCCGTCGATGGCGATCAGGTGCGGCGCGTCAGAGCCCTCGACCTCGGCCTCCAACGCCGCCAGCAGCTGGCCCGTCCGCTCATAGGCCGAATGCAGGTCCGACATGGCCAGAACCCGGCCCAAGACCCGCGGTCCAGTCGCCGGCGCCAGCGCCCCCAGGCCCGGCGCCGCAGCGGCGACGGCCATCAGCTGAAACAGACGGCGACGATCAAGGTTGGAGGTCGACATACGCAGGTCCCTGTCAGGCCGCGCCCGGCGCGTCGAGAGGGTCCTCGCCAAAGGCGGCGCAGCCCTGCCGTTTGGCATGGGACATGGCCCTGCACAATGCCGCAAGCGCCCCGAGGTCCTTCAAACCGTCAGGTTTTTGGGCAGCGTGTTCCTGTCGCGAAAGCTTCATCGAACATCCGTTCTCCTGACTGGAAAAAGCGTCGCCGTGAACCTAGGCCCTCGGCCAGTTTCAACGAGGACCCTCCCCCCATGTCCCCTCGCCTCTCCGCCCTCGCCGCCTCCGCCAGCGGTCTCGCCCTGCTCATCGCCGCCCCGGCCATGGCGCAAACCGCCGCCCCCGCCGAACAGGCCGTCGCCATCGACGAGATCGTCGTCACGGCCCAGCGTCGCAGCGAGAACATCCGCGAAGTGCCCTTCGCCGTCACGGCCATGAACACCGAAGCCCTGAACACCCTCTCCTCGGGCGGCGGCGACATCCTGCAACTGTCCGGCCGCGTCCCCAGCCTGCAGGTCGAGAGCTCGAACGGCCGTTACGCCCCGCGCTTCTACATTCGCGGCCTCGGCAACGTGGACTTCGACTTCAACGCCTCGCAGCCGGTTTCGGTCGTGCTCGACGACGTGGTGCTGGAGAACGTCTACCTGAAGGGCTTCCCCCTGTTCGACGTGAAGCAGGTCGAGGTTCTGCGCGGTCCGCAAGGCACCCTGTTTGGCCGCAACACCCCGGCAGGCGTGGTCAAGATCGACACCGTCAAGCCCGGCGACGACTTCACCGGCTTCGGCTCGCTGGCCTATGGCAACTATGGCTCGACCCGCGCCGAAGTCGGCGTGACCCTGCCCGCCTCGGACACCCTGTCGGTGCGCGTCGCCGGCCTGTGGAACCACCGCGACGACTGGGTCAACAACGCCTATGACGCCCCCTTCGCCAAGAAGGACGGCAAGGACCTCGGCAACTTCGATGACTTCGCCGGCCGCGTCCACGTCGCCTGGACCCCGACCGAACGCCTGTCGACCCTGCTGACCCTGCAGGCCCGCGACTACGAAGGCACGGGCACGATGAACCGCGCCAACGTCCTGTCCAAGGGCTCCAACGAGTTGAACGACCGCTTCGACCGCGACACGGTCTATTATGACGGCGGTCGCAACAACTATCAGAAGCAGCAGACCACCTCGCAGTCGCTGCAGGTCGCCTACGACTTCGGCCCCGCCACCCTGACCGGCGTGGTCGGCTCCTATCAGGGCTCCTCGGCCGGCAACGGCGACATCGACGGCGGCGTTTGGAACGATCCGGTCAACAGCGGTCCGATGATCTTCCCGTCGGAGACCGGCACCCTCTCCAGCGACCTGATCCAGAACACCTATGAACTGCGCCTGTCGTCGAACGGCGACGGCCCGTTCGGCTGGCAGGTCGGCGCCTTCTACTGGGACGAGCGCTTCAACCTGGTTTCGGCCAATTTCAACGGCACAGGCGGCATCATGCCGACCATCATCACTGATATCGTGCAGAAGTCGGATTCCTGGTCGATCTTCGGTCAGGGGAACTATCAGGTCACCGAGGCCCTGAAGCTGACGGCGGGCGTGCGCTACACCGACGACAGCCGCGACTTCCGCGGCCAGCGCATTCTCGGCGCCCCGCTGGATGTGACCGAGTCCGTCGGCGACGAGCAGGTCAGCTGGGATGTCAGCGCCCTGTACGAGGTCAACGACAGCCTCAACCTGTTCGCCCGCGTGGCCAGCGGCTATCGCGGTCCGTCGATCCAGGGGCGCATCGCCATGTCCAACGTCGTGACCACCGCCGACTCTGAGACCGTCATGTCCTATGAGACCGGCTTCAAGGCCCGTCTGTGGAACGGCCGCGCCCGTCTGAACGCCACGGCCTACTTCTACGAGGTCTCGGACCTGCAACTCACCGCCATCGGCGGCGCCGGCAACTTCAACCAGCTGATCAACGCCGACAAGGGCGAGGGTTACGGCGTTGAAATCGACGGCGACGTCTATCTCGGCGCCGGCTTCAGCCTGGCCGGCGGCTTCGCCTGGAACCACACCGAGATCAAGGACGCGGACCTGTTCGTCGGCACCTGCGGCGCGCCCTGCACCATCACCGATCCGACGGTGACGGTGGGGACCCCGAGCAAGGTCCTCGCCAACATCAACGGCAACCCCTTCCCCCAGGCGCCGGAATACACCGCCAATCTGACGCTGAACTACGTCCGCCCGATCGGCGACGATCAGGAGTTGTTCGCCTCGACCGACTGGGTCCTGCGCCAGGACTTCAACCTCTTCCTCTATGAAGCGGTCGAGTTCCGTCAGGACACGCAGTTCGAGGGCGGTCTGCGCGCGGGCTGGCGCGACCTGGGCCGTGGCCTCGAAGCCGCCGCCTATGTCCGCAACATCACGGACGAGGCCAACATCCTCGGCGCTATCGACTTCACCAACCTGACGGCCTTCGTCAACGAGCCGCGCATGTACGGCGTGGAGCTGTCGAAGCGCTTCTAAGCCTCAAGGGCGGATCGCATCGGAGGGCAGCGGCGGGGAGACCTGTCGCCGCCCTCTTGCCATCCGGGCTCCGCTTGGCCCTACTGCCTCCCGGATCGGGGAGGATCTTTCACATGCGGCTGGCCCTGCTGTTCGGATCGCTGACGCTCGCCTTCCTGCTGGCGGTCTGGACCACCCAGGTCCCCGAACCCCGACCCGCCGACGCCCCCGCCGACGCCTTCTCGGCCGCACGGGCCATGACCGACATCGAACAGATCGCCCGCGCCCCGCATCCGGTCGGCTCGGCCGATCACGCCCGCGTCCGCGCCTATCTCACCGACCGCATGACCCAGCTGGGCCTGTCGCCGCAGGAACAGGTCGGCCCCCTGTCGCCCGGCGCGATCCAGCGCCTGAAGAAGGAGCGTGGCGATCCCGAAGCGGCCAATAATCAGGCCATCAATCTGATCGGCGTCCTGCCCGGAAAAGACCGCAGCCAGTCCGCCGTCATGCTGATGGCCCACTATGACACCGTGGTCGGCTCTCCCGGCGCGGCCGACGATTCCACCGGCGTCGGCGCCGTGCTGGAGGCCGTCCGCGCCATCCAGGCGCGCGGGCCGATTGAACGCGACCTGGTCGTCCTGCTGACCGACGCCGAGGAACTGGGCCTGGACGGCGCCCGCATCTTCTTCGGCGGGCACCCCTTACGCGACCGCATCGGCGCCGTGGTCAATCTGGAGGCGCGCGGCGGGGGCGGACGCGCCGCCATGTTCGAAACCGGGCGCGAGGCCGGCCCCACTGTCGACCTGTTCCGCCGCGCCGCCGCCCGCGCCGACGGCGGGACCACCGCCACCTCGCTCGCCGTCTTCATGTACGAACAGATGCCCAACGGCACCGACTTCACCATTCCCAAGGATCGCGGCGTCGGGGGTCTGAACTTCGCCTTCATCGGTCGCCCGGCCCAGTACCATTCCGCCGACGCCACCCCCGCCAACCTCGATCTGGGGGCATTGCAGCACCTCGGCTCTCAAGCACTGGAGGCCGCCGACGCCCTACTGCGCGCCCCGGCCCTGCCCGCCAAGGGACCGAACACCGTCTATGCCGACGTCTTCGGTCGCTGGATGCTGAGCCATTCGGCGGCGACGGGCTGGGGCTTGCTAGGCCTGACCGCCCTGCTCGGCGGCTTCGCCGCCTGGCGCGCCCGTCGCGGGACCCGCCTGAACGCCGACCAGATCGGGCGCGGGAAGCTGGACGGATTGTGGTTCCTGTCCGCCGGACTGGTGCTGGCCCAGGCCGTGCGCCTGCTGGCCGGGCCGGCCGCCAGCCGCGCGACGTCATCCGAGACCTATTACGTCCTGCTGCGTCGCCTGCCGTGGATGGAGGCCGGCGCCGTGCTGAGCATTCTGGCTCTGGCCCTGCTGTTCCTGACCGATGCGCGCCGTTCGCGCCCCCGCGCGGTCGCCGGAGCCGTCGCTGTCCTGACCCTGCTCGTCCTGCTGATCGGCGGCTTCAGCCCCATCATGCTCGGCGCGGGCCTGATCGCCGCCGCCCTGTCGCTGTGGCCGGTCAAGGCCCCCGCCTCCACCACCGCCTCAACCTGGGGCGGCTGGCTCGGCCTGATCGCCCTCGTCTTCCTGCTGGGCTGCATGGTGCAAGGCTTCGCCCCCGAAGCCGCCCTGCTGTTCGTCTGGCCCGCCCTTCTAGCCGCGACCGCAGCGGCGCTGGCCGCCCTGATCAGTCCCGACCTGACTCGGCCCGCCAGCCTGATCCCCACAGCCGTCGCGGGCGTGGTCGGCGGCGCCTGGCTGATGGGGCTGGGCCATTTCGTCTTCCTCGGCGTCGGCATGGACCTGCCCGGCGCCCTGGCCCTCATCGGCCTGCTGGTCCTGCTGTTCCTGCGCCCGCTCAGCCCGCACGTCGGCGCGATCCGGCCGGTCCTGATCGGGGCGGCGGCCTGCCTGGTCCTGGCCTGCGGTCTCAGCCTGGTCGCCCGTTTCGTTGAACCGACGCCCGCCGTGGCGGAGGCCCTGCCCTGACCGCCGCCCGCTGGCGAAACCGCGTCCAACCGTCTATCGAGCCTCATGTCCCACGATCCCGTTCTCGTCACCGGCTCCGCCGGCTTCATCGGCTTCCACACCGCGCGTCGGCTGCTGGAGCGCGGCGAGACGGTCATCGGCCTGGACAATCTCAACGCCTATTATGACCCGGCGCTGAAACACGCCCGTCTGGCCCAGCTTCAGGCCTATCCGACCTATCGCCACCATACGCTCGACCTCGCTGACCGCGCCGGTGTCGCCGCCCTGTTCGCAGAGGACAAGCCGCGCCGCGTCGTCCACCTCGCCGCCCAGGCCGGGGTCCGCTACAGTCTCGAAGCGCCCGAGACCTATGTCGATTCCAACGTCGTCGGCTTCCTCAGCATCCTCGAGGGCTGCCGCGCGGTTCAGGCGACCAGCCTGGTCTTCGCCTCGACCAGCTCGGTCTTCGGCGCCAACGCCGCCCTGCCGTTTTCGGTGCGCGACCCGGCCGACCATCCGCTGACCGTCTATGCGGCGACCAAGCTGGCCAATGAGGCCATGGCCCATTCCTACGCCCACCTGTTCGGCTTCCCGGCCACGGGCCTGCGCTTCTTCACCGTCTATGGACCGTGGGGCCGCCCGGACATGGCCCTGTTCAAATTCACCCGCGCCATCCTCAAGGACGAGCCCATCGACGTCTACGGCGAAGGCAAGATGAGCCGCGACTTCACCTACGTCGACGACATCGTCACCGGCGTGGTCGCCGCCCTGGACCGCCCCGCCGCCATCGACCCGACCTGGGACGCCACCGCCCCCAACCCGGCTACCAGCGGCGTCGCTCCCTGGCGCATCCTCAACCTCGGCGCCGGCCGCCCCGTCGCCCTGATGCGCTACATCGAGGTGCTGGAGGAGAAACTAGGCCGCAAGGCCAGGCTAAACCTCATGCCCATGCAGGACGGCGACGTGGCCAATACCGAGGCCGACGTCGCCGACACCCTCAAAGCCCTCGACTACGCCCCCTCGACCCCGGTCGAAGACGGCGTTGGCCATTTCGTCGACTGGTACTGCAACTTCTACCGCGAGAATTGACGCGCGGGGCGCGCGGCGCGCGCGTCGTCTTTTATGCGATACTGGGAAATGCCCTGGTGGAGCCGAGGGGAATTTTTCCTCCCCCTTCTCGACCGACTGGTAGGCCGAGCTATCGGCTGCTGATGGGGCGGCGTCGTCAGCCATGATGATGCTCCGCGACTCAGATGGATGAGCCGCGAAGCTGAGTCCTCTGGCGGTCTGGGGTCAACGTTTCGAACGGACTTCCACGACCGTCTCTGACGTTAGGCGGCGACGCTTTCCTGACGATCTTCCATGGCTATGGTCAGCAGGTCGCGGCAGGGCGCGGTCGAGTGGGGAGAAGGTCAGCGATGTGGAAACTGGATCACGTCGTTTCGGCGTCTGCTGTTGATGTCGAGGAGCGGCGCCTTGCCGAAGTGCTGGCGAGCGCGGGCTACGATGTCGGGAAGCTGACATTGAACGGTCTAGCCCAGCAGGTGTTGGCCGAGCGGGCGAAGGCCACGGTGATGGACATCGGGATCGAGCCGTCGAACTGGCCACACTTTCCGCTGGGCAATGGCGGCGTCGAAGTGCGCTTCCAGTTCAGCCGCGAAGAGGATCAGGTGAACGCGAGGCTGGCATTGGTTTAGGCGGCGACGCTCTCCAGACGGTCTTCTCCAACCGTCTTCAGCGTGCGGGCAATGGTCGTCACCGTGGTCGTGGACGCACGATGGAGCCGGGCGGTGGCGCGGATGCCCAAACCGTCTTCCAACGATTTCCTGATCGCTTGAGCACGGTCCTGCGGCATCGGCTTGCGACCGCTTTTCTTGGTCGTCCTCCGCAAACCGGACATGATGCGCTCACGGATCATGGCGCGTTCGTAGGAGCTAAAGACCGAGAGCATCTGGAACATCATGGCGCCGGAAGGCGTCGAGGTGTCGAGGCCCTGCGTGTGGACATAGAGGTCCACGCCTTTGGCTTGGATGTCGCCGAGGAAATGGATCAGGTCGGGCAGGGACCGTCCGATCCGACAGACCGAAAAACAGGCGATCTGGTCGAAGTCCTTCCGGGCGACACCCTTCAGCAGGTTGTCGAAGCCGGGCCGTTTGTCGCGGCCTTTGGCACCCGAGATGCCTTCATCGACGAAGGTGGCGGCCACCTCCCAGTCCTGACGCTGGGCGACGGCCAGCAGGTCGCGGAGTTGGTTTTCGACGGTCTGGTTTTTATCCGCCGTGCTCACACGACAGTAGATCGCCACGCGCTTGGTCAGGGGTGTTCTCCGATCCGATGTTGGGAGAACAGACTCTCATGGATTGGCAGGGCGTCAACGAGATCGGGGGCGGTCTATGCTGATGCGTGATCGGGGTTAACCCCCAGTCTGTCGGCCAATACGGCGCAGATGGCTGCGGCTATTGCGGCGGCGCCTAAAGCGTCCAGACCGAAATGCCGGTAGGCTATCGTTCCCAGCAGACCTCCGACCAGTAGACCGAGCCAGAGCAGCAGATGGGGAAGCCAACCAAGTCGGTCGCCCCCGAGCAGAGCCGTGGTGATGGCTTTGCCCAGCTTGACCAATGTCCCTGTCATGTAGGTCACGCCGATGCGAACCTCGCCCTCTTCGACGAAGACGGCATTCACCGCACCCATCGCGAAAACCATTTCCACGACAGCGAAGTCCGTGGCCCCGAAGTGAGCGGTGACGGCGGCAAGGCCCAGCAGCACGGCCACGATTATCAGGACCATGGGACGTCGATGGGATTTGGCCAATCTACCGACCACGGCCCCCAACATCACCCCGATGACGAAGAGGCCGACAAGGCCCGCAGCTACTCCTGCTGCTGCCCAGTCGTTCGCCAAGCCTACTCCGATCCGGGTCGTATTTCCGCTCATGAAGGAGACGAAGAACCCGCCCAAGCTGACAAAGCCGATAGCGTCCACATATCCGGCGATGCTGGACAGGCAAGCCGCCAGCAGCCGCACTTGTCGATCATAGCGGGTCATGGACTTCACCTAACATCGACGCCCTCGGAGCGACGCGCGCGACCTTAAACTGAAGGTGGCGTCGTCTAATCCAGCGGGATGATGAACATCTGGCTGTAGCCATGGTGGCCGTCGCTCGTGGGGAAGACGACGAAATCGTCACCCGCCTTTTCAACCGCGTCGCGCACCACATCATTGAAAGCATCGGGCTGGGCAGGATTGGCGATCAGGAAATAGCCGTCCTTGTCCCGCCTAACGTCGTAGGCGGTAGACGCTTCCAACAGCCTGTCGAGAAATCGCCCCATAGGCGAATAGAAACACTGCTCACCGAACGCTTCAAGCTTCACGGGAACGAAATCGCTGGCTCGGGAAGCACTTGGGCGTGGGTTACGCATTTTTACGTAACGCGCATGTCCTCTGCCAGCCACAGACCGTCGCTGAAAACAGATGATGTCGGACACGAAATATCGATCACGCCACGACTGGGTTTGCGGGCCGTGAAACATCGCCAATTCCACCCCCGTTTGGGAGAACGGTTGCGGCGGCCTTTTCGGGCGATCTTCCAGCCAAAGACATCGTGATCAGGCTGGAGCCTGTTTCCATCGACCATCAAGGCGAGCGCACTGCGCTCACCTGCGTCTGGCCCTTTCGCCTTCGTCATGTCCTCGCCTCTGGCTCGGACCTGCCGGTCGAAAGAGCGCAGCCGAGTTCTAAAATCAGGTGAGAACCAAATCCCCTCTTTTAGTGACCTTGCTAGGATACCTTATAAGGAAGGCCACTAAAGGAGGGCTTTTGAAGAGAGCCGATTGGTCGCTTCGCTCCTCTCTCAAAAGCAACACGACCCGCGTAGATATAAATGCCGCCGCGACACTTCATCGACTATAAATAGAACGTGGCGGACAACGCTGGAGGTCATGTTCCAGCGAGATCAGCAGGTCGATCCCGTCCGTCACATCATATTCTGACCTGACGAGACCTTTACGTGAATCATTTTGAACCCCTCTGGGCGAAATATTACGCCCCACACCTGACCAAGACCGAGATCGGCCAACTCCGAAGAGCCAAAGAGGGAAGCCAGTCGATCCTTCTCGCTGACATCATCCAGAAGCAGGGCTTCGATGCTGGGCGGCGTGTCTACATGCCAGTGGCCACCAAAAAGGATGTGCCCGGCAGGAACCACTACGTCGTGGCGGGTCTGATCGAAGAGCATGGCGACACCGACTGGGACCAACAGTGCCTGTTCGCGAACACACTGCGGATCGCCACCCCGAACGATGATGACTACGCAACGCCCAAGGCTCGCGTTGTCGTCGCCCCACTTCATATCCTGACCATCGAGTTCGATGACCGGAACATAGCCTTTTTCCAGCAGCAGCTCGGCTGGCTACGCTCGTCTGGAACCAAACTCGATAGCGTGGTCGGCCAGTTCGTGGCCCATTTGCGGGATCGCTATGCCGACGTCGCTGGACTGACCGTCGTCTATTCCGGTCACAAGAGCCTCCATTTCCACTTCGTGCTTGCGACCGAGTTTCTGACTGGCGCGGTGCCCGAGCCGACCAGTGCGCGATTGGGTTTTCAGAAGGCATGGGATCGGCTGCGAGACGAGTTCGAGAATTTCGCAGCCTTCAATCTTGCGGCTGGAAAGAAGGCAGACACATCGCTGCGCCAACCCGAGAGTTTCCGCCGTATCCCGGGCGGAATGCGGCTCAACGACAAGCCCGACCACATCTTCGACGTGCCGGTCGGTGAGCCTCTCTTTCAGGGCGTGATGTGGGAGCATCTTCCGCTGGCAAGGCGTGGCGGCGGCAAGGGAGCGTTGCTGGACCCTGCTGATTTCATGATGGCGCCAATCAGCCCTCGACGGATATCAGCGCAGGCCACGGCCAAAACACCAGCGGCCCAAACCGGTGAGGACATCCACGCCTCACTAAAGCTGGCTGACATCTTCGACGGCATGACAGGTCAGCCAAGATTCTCACACCTTGACCGTTCGTCTGGCGAGCCGGTCGCCTACTTCTACAATCATCCAGCCGACCAGAACGCGACATCGGTGATGCGAGCTGACTTCGCCACCGTTCTGGTCCAAGGCGCCAATCCACTGAATCTGACCAACGTCTCTGACGTCACCCATGGTCTCCTGATGAACCGTCTACCGCGCCCGCTGGGCGACATGCTGGATATCTGGTCAGATGATTTTCACCGCCAGCACGTCGGACCGGGCGGACGTGTGCGCTCGACGGTCGAGGCCGAGTTCGCCGAACAGGCGAGGGATCACAAGACGGCGACAGAGGCGATGTCAGCTATCCTGATCGGAAGCCTTACGGAAAATGTGCGAAGGCCAGAGACGCACCTGCTCTGTGCGCCGGAAGGCATCAGCAAGACCCGCAGCCTGATGGCCGCCGCTCCAGACCTGATTGCCAATTTTCGTCGTGAGGGGTTGCCGTCGTGGTTGATGTTCGCCTTCCCGACCTACAAAGGCGCCGAGGAAAAAGCAGCGGAGTTCTCCGCGCTCCACGCCGACGATATGGGCGACATGGTGCCTGTGGTGGTCCGTTCTTTCGACCGGATTTATCGAGACCTGTGCCCTGACCCGCAGAAACGTCTTTCCCACGAGCGGGCAGCAATGGGTGGCTACGACTCCAGAATGGAGATGATCAGGGCAGAACAGAGCAGAGTGGCGCAAGCAATTGATGGTGGGAGCAGATCACAACGGGAGAGAACTTCGAGTATGGCCGCTGCCAAGACAATGGCGGCGACATCTACGCATCAGCCAACAATCGACGCTGGCATATCTGCCGCCGGGACTGGGCAAGCGACGTGGCGCACAAGACCGCAATCCTAACCACAGAGTTCGTGCCGCTTATCCTCGCCGAACGCGCTGGAAGTTGGAGCACGACATGCCTCGACGCCCCGCACCTGCCCAAGGACGTCGTGTCAACCAGACCGAATAGAAGCCTCAACACACGGTCCGCCTCTCTGCATGTTGAAGCAGCACGTGGTGATATTTCTGGCCCCGTCCTCGCCATCGGGAACAGGCTCAAACACCTCGACGACGTTGACACACACGCATCGGCCAAGGGGTCGAACGCCTACATTGGAAAGGATGTCGTTCAGACGATGACGATGATGGCGCCAGAGCAATATGCCGAACATCAGGCCCTCAACGCATGGACGGGTCGCGTCGATCTCGCGCGCATCGCTCACATCGACCAGTTCAACCAGACGGCTGGGCGCAATCTCGGATTCCGAAAGTCGGGCAACGTATCGCACCAGTTGCTGATCAACCGCCGCCTTTTCGACTGCCTGACGCCGGTGATTAGCTATGCCCGCTACGACATGATGGATGATTGCGTGGAAGTGTCGCAGAAACTCCAACGTAGGAAGTCTCGCAAGGCCGAAAGCAAGAAGGCTACGCGGCGGCGATCTCCGAAATTGGCTCAACTCGCGAAGATGTTGAAAGCGGACCAACGACGGCAGCAACTAGCGGGTGGTCTCACTACGCGCCGCTGAAGCCCGCCTTTACGGCGCCCGGCAGGTTAGGTATCACCGATTTCTCATCGGGGAGAAGGTCATGTCGTTTAATAGTTTGGTCGATAATCTCCGCTCCTTCTCGTGGAAGGATTGGGCCTTGGTCGCCATGGTCGTCGTCGTATTCGCGGCGCTGTTCGGAACGGTCGGTCTGACGATGGGACCGCTAGTTGGCTACCTCATGGTGCTGGGTCTGCGACGGGCCAAGGCCAACCGACAAGGCCGCTCACATCTGACGCGATGATCCAATCACGGCCCGTCCCTCGTGCTACCAGCATCGCGCGGCAGTTCGCTTACGACCTCATGGTTCGTCCGTGTCGTCTGGCCTCTTTGGCTGAAAGGCCATGATCAGCCAGATCAGCCCGCTCAAGCCCAAGATCGGAAGAGCCGTGCCCATGTGAATGTCCCTCCCGGCGGGGAGGTTGGCAGGGGCAGAGGCAGGAGCCAAGCCCTATGGGGAGCGGTTCACATTGACGCGGATCAATGGTTTCCGACCGTCTGGCATGGTAGCGTTGCCGTGACGCATTAATGGAGAGCGCGATGAAGGGCTTCGTCGATGACATCGACCGGTTGACGGTCGAGAACAAGGACTTCCGGCGGGTGCTCTACACCGGCAAACACCTCCAGTTGGTGCTGATGGCTCTGCGACCGGGCGAGGAGATCGGCGAGGAAGTCCACGACGATCACGACCAGTTCTTCCGCATCGAGAAGGGCGTGGGCGAAGTCTGGATCGATGGGCAGCGGACGAAGATCAAAGCCGATGACGCGATCATCGTCCCGGCGGGCGCCCGCCACAACGTCATCAATACCGGCGACAAGAAGCTGAAGCTCTACACGGTCTATGGCCCGCCGGATCACAAGGACGGGATTGTCCGCGCCACCAAGGCTGAAGCCGAGGCAACCGAAGAGCACTTCGACGGAGCCACAACGGAATAGGCATCAGCCGACACCGATGTCATCCTCGTCCTATTCGATGAAGTGTAGGAACGTCGATTTTTGAGACTCGCGCGATCAATCGCTTTGTGTCCCAATGTTGACGTTTGGTCACCCTCACTGACCAACACGCAGCCCGGCAAGTGGATCAAGTCTGCGCCCCCCCGCCATCGCTTGAACCCAGCCGGGCTGTCCTTTTTTGTGAGGTCAAGCTTGGGGTTTTTGATGGACGGATACACGTTCTACCCGCTGCCAAGTTCTGCGAGCGGACGCCAGTTCAGCCCCGCTATGCTCCCTTCGGATGAGGTCGCCATAGCACGTGCGACGGCGGCCCTACGCGACAGCCCGATCACCCGCGAAGTGGCGATCTGGAAAGGCTATCGGTTCGTGGCGAATGTCAGCAAGGATCGGCGCGCATAGCGTCGGAAAGTCCGTCCGTTTTGGTTGACGGACTCGCCTTCCATGAGACCCTCGAAGCTTCACAGCACATGAGGGTCATTTGCCGGATCAGCCGCTCCGTTGCCTTGCCGTTCGCGTCCTGAAGGATGTCGGGGGCGAGATCGACAACATTGAATTTGAAGCCTTTATGAACGATGTGGCTGGTCGCCATCAGTGGATCAGCACCACGGAATGGCTGTTCGTCGAACCGCCCTTGGACGCTGACGGAATTGAGACCCTCCCGGTCGTCCTCCCGCAAAATATGGCCGTCAAAGCTGTCCTCGCTGACCTGACCAATCTCGAACCGCGTATTCTGACGGATCATCAAGTCACGCCCGCTGAAGGGCGGAAATGGCGGTGGGTGGCGTTCCAAATCGCACCAAATCCGCAGGGTCAAGGCTACTTCCCGTGGGAGCGCATCAATGCTTGAGCCGGGTTTGTTGGGCTGGGTGACCGGAGCCCTTGTACTGCTGGATGATATTGAACCGGGTCTTTTGGCGCGCGTGTTGACTGCGGCACCGCAGCGGCGCCAAGCAATTTTTGCGGCAATCTCTACGCGGGAGATTAAAGCAGGTGTTGCCGATGTCGGGTCCGAACTGTTCTCGCCGACGTTCGCCGAAGTCGTCCGCTATGGCCGCGCCATGGACATCCTTCGGCACGCGTATGGCGACATCCCCGCTGGCTTGCCGGGCATGCTTGAGCGTGTGGGCGAGAAGCCTCTGCCACGCGCGAAGGATTACATCGCGATCTATGATCTGCTGATCAGCGATGATGCTCGCGGCGCCAACGCCCTGCGCGGTTCTAGTCGGATCACCTGTCGGAAGTTGGAGGTTTTGGCCGCGCTCGATCCGCGCTGGCGGCACGCCAACACGCTGAACAGGATCGACACTGGCGTCGAGGCTATGACGTTCAACTCGGCGGTTAAGTTCGTCCAGTCGGTGAACTCCAAGGCTACCGACGACGCGGTAGCGGGAGCTATCGGGCTCATGCGGCCAACATCGACGCTGCCTCGGCTGCTCGAACGTTTCCTGCGACGGGCGGATCAGTTGCCGCCCCACCCGCTCGGTGACGGCGACAATGAACTCCGGCCCCTATCCACGACGCACAATCTCTTGAAAGCTAGCCGGAAATATAAGAACTGCCTCGCTCACCGGCTGTCTGAAATCGCGGCTGGAAAGATGGCCATCGCAGAATTTAGAAGTGAAATTCTGCTGGAGTTCCAGCCCATGACAATGGGGGCCGGATGGCTTCTGTGGTCTGCTCACGGCCCCCGTAATGGTCGCGTCGCCCTCGACCTCAAGGATGCGGCTGCGGGCGCCTGTGAGAGGCATGGCGTGCCGAGCGTCCAAGACCGTTACCTGTGCGGCGGCAGTCCAGTGTGCGGTTCTCAGCCAGTTTTACCAGTTCGAGCCTTGCCGCTGCTGCCGATGCGGTCGGGCAAGGGTGACCTGCGGAACAGGTTTCATCGATCTCGCGCGCGGCGACCGCATGTAGACGGACCCGAGTTCCGTCCGCACACCGCAGGGTGTCGCCGTCGTGGACATTGGTCGCGCGGCAGGAGAACGACGTCTCCGATGCCGTGCTCGTCGCCACGGGTAGCGGTTGGGCTTGCGGCGCAGCGGTCGGCAACGACCATGGCCACCATAGCGCAGCGAAAAATCCTACGATGGCGACAGCGGATGCCATGCCTACGACGCTCCAATCGACGCCCGCCCGAGTGGGTTGGCGCGCAGTTCTCGACGACATCATCCAGCGCATCAGCGTAGGCGCCGCAACGACTACTATCGGGCCGAGGAAGAAGATTGCCACCGCCCATTCGTCGGGCAGTCCCACCTTGGTCACCCCTACCGTCGCGGCCAACCAGCCCAACAACAGAAGGGTTCTGGTTGAGTGATTGAGCCGACGCGGGCGGCGGCGCCGAGCCTTCATTTACGTGAGTCTGCGTAGGGCGCGCGCGTTTTGGCGTCGCTTCCTTCCAAACAGACGGAAGGCCCAACTGATCAGCCATGCCAGCCATACTTGCCGACGCTTGCCGTCATCTTTGAACGCGAAGGGATAGGCATGGGCGTCGGTCTCGATGTCGCCGGTGGGTTGGGCGACACGGGCCTGATAATCCGCCTCAAACGCCTTGAAATCCTTATAAACGACAAAGGCGAGATATCCGGCGAGACCCAAAGCGATGAGGGCGGGAGCCAGCTTCGCCACAGGGACAGCGAACCCCTTCGCGCCCATTGAGCCTACACCTGCCGTCGATAGTGCCTCGACAACAGGGGCGGGGATGCCGTGGAGATAGCAATATGCTCCAGCAGCTACGGCAGCGATGGTCACGGCAGCAGCCAGAACGGGCACTGTTGCGGGCGCAGTCGCGGCAGCGACGGCGGCGGCTGGTAGTTGGGCGAGAACGCCAGCCGCAGATGTAAACGCCGTCACGATAGGTGCGCCGACGAAAGTCCCGCCCAGATACGATCCGCCATAGGACAGTATTGCGCCTCCCGAGGAGTGCGCCACCAAGGCAAGCCCAGCCACTGTCAAAAT
The DNA here is from genome assembly GCF_013386595.1 of Brevundimonas sp. P7753. Lineage (NCBI taxonomy): Bacteria > Pseudomonadati > Pseudomonadota > Alphaproteobacteria > Caulobacterales > Caulobacteraceae > Brevundimonas > Brevundimonas sp. P7753. The sequence continues at coordinate 62,896 of NZ_JACARP010000018.1, forward strand.
CGCCATTAAGTCCCCCGTTAATTGCGAACAGCAATTTCACATCGATGGAAGCTCGGCAATGGCAAGCAGTGGTCTTTGCCTCTTGTCTATGCTGGCTGTAAGGCGGCAGATAAATGGGCGGTATAGATAGCCGTTTTTTTCCCCAGTGCGTTGAACGCATCCAACTGTTAAATTGGCTGGAAGCCCACGGTCAAGGCTGGGAACACGACTGACGGCGAAAAAGATACCGAACAGCCTCCTTTACGTCCTTGACAAGGTCCCCATACGCCTCCTATCTAGACTGGTAAGGAGGCGATATGCCTCCTATATAGGAGGGAATGATGGCATCATTTGATGATTTTAAGGCGACAAAAAAGGGCGTGGCTGTGGGAGCGATATTGTTCGATCACGACTGGCAGGTCGAAATGGTTTGTCTGGCCAAGCATGGCCTGCCCCCGGCGCAGGCTGTAGGCGCCGAAATCTTGAAGAGGGTGGGAGCGCTTAATGACACCGAGAAGCAGCACGTCGGGCGCTGGATCAGAGACATCCTCGCCACCAAGGGGTTCAAGCCGATCTCCAAGGGTGCCCGCGTTGCAGCGGGAAATCTGTTTTCTCGCGCCGCGCTGTATGGTCGGATCGAAGCCGGAGAAAATGCGTGATGGCAAAGAAGTGGACGCTCGTAGAACTGGCAGGGATGTCGGTCCACCAGAGGGCCGAGCTCTACAAAAATGCATCGCGCCTCGGCGATACGCCTGACGGTGCCGAGTTGAAGGCGCAGATAGAAGCGGCGGGGCTTCCCTATTCCGACGATGCCGCCTTGAAAGGCGATGACCCCATCACGCTCACTATGATTAGGGTGGTCTACTCGCCGGAAGGCCGTGAAGCCGCAATCACCGCGACGAAGGCTGGAGAGGCTGCGATGGCAGGTGTTGATCCGCTTCTTCAGGCCGCGCTCGGCGTTGATTATGGTCCGCACAACTTTGGGACTGTTCGCGCGGGAGAGATCGTCGGCACTCTTATGCGCTCACTCGGCTATAATCGGGCACCCAACAAAGAGCTGCCCCCGCACTGCATAGCCAAAACCGCCGCTACTTGGGCCTGATGCGGGCACATTGGACGCTGCGATAAAGATAAATATCGGAAAGGAGACTTCCGATATGGACATCTATCACCTCTTCCAGCGGTGCGGCCTCACGGATTCGCAGCGGCATTTCAGCAGTGCTTGGTTAAATAAGGCAGAAAACTATACCAGTCTGCGCGGAGCCCGAGGCCCGTCGAGCGACGCGTTAATCGAACTGTTCCAAAATCTCGTCCGCGAAGGTCGGCTGATGCTCGCGGCGAGGGTGGCGTGGGCCGTGCTGTGGCTCAAGCCGGAGGCGAGGCGATGAGCATCCATCACGTCTTCCAGTTCCCAAACGACGATGAGGCGACGTTGGAAGCGGTGCTCGGCCAAACCAAGACCGGGGGGATCATCTCCAGTCCGATGAACGACATGCTCCTGATCTGCTCGACCGAGGTTGAAGCAGTGTTTGTTCGGTGCGGTCTGGGTCTACGACCCGCCACCAAGACCGATCTGCTCGTCCCGGCGGATGATCTAACGACGGTCGCCGGGTGGCTGATGCAGGCTGGTCTGATGGCGCGCTGCGACTGGGCGGCACTTGAGCATCTGGAGTTCATGAACGTCGCCGCTTTCAAGCGGACAGTCGAGGTTTTCAGCGACATCGTTGGGCATGAGCCTAACTCCCTGCCGCTGAACCTTTGGCCCGACGTCTTTCGCCCAAACGTGCGGACGGTTTAAGCGGCATCCTCGATCAACTCTTGCTGGACCGAATGACCGGCTCCATTATCGTTCAATCCAGTGCCATACTGCCCGGCGGCCAGACGCTCACCAGCCATCTGGCAGTAGGCCGCCGACTGTTCGATGCCGATGATACGATGTCCATCCGTCAGGGCCGCCACAGGATGGGTAGCATAACGACTGATTGCTTTAGCGATGTAGCGACCGAGTTCGACTGGAACAGCGTTGCCGATCATCTGGTCCTGCTCCGTCTTGCATCCGGCCCACTGGAAACCGACCGGAAAGGTCTGAATCCTAGCGCGATGTTCCTGCGTGAGGGCTTCGACTTTCGCCGGGTGTTCGGTATCTCCTGCGTGTCGCTTGTGCGTTTTCGGCACTGGGCGGTTGACGCCTCGAATCGTCGGCGACGGTTCATCAACTGAAAACACGGCCCTGCGCGCATAGTTTCTTGGGTGCCGGTAGTAGTGATCGAAATCGATTTCTGATCCCATATAATCTCGCACGGTCATCGCCTGACTGGCGAAGCTTTCATCAAGGAAAGCGTTCAGAACTCCATCTTCTCCATCCAGAATACCGATACAGAAAAAGCGCTTTCGCTTCTGCGGAACGCCGCAAAGGCTCGCATCGAGAACGCGCTCGGTGAGGCCGTAGCCCGCCGACTTGAAGATTTCGCGCGCAGCGCGGTAGGCGACGCTCGAAGATGCGCGTCCAACATTCTCCATAACGAACATGCGAGGCCGGATCGCAGAGACGATCTCGGCGAACGTCCGAGTCAGATTCGCTTTGCCACCCTCTGAACGACTCCCCGCCGATGAGAATTCTTGGCAAGGCGGGCCGCCCGCAATCAGGTCAGGCGCATAGGGTCGGATTGCATTGACTGCCAAAGCCACATCGGTGAGGTCGAGTTCAAAGACCGGATGATCAAAGTTCAAGCGATAGGTTTCTACGGCCCGATTCCAGAAATCGAACGCAGCGACCACCTCGTGACTGGCGAGTTCGAAACCGAGCGACAAGCCGCCAGCGCCGCAGAACAAATCGACTACTTTTAGGGCGCCAACTTCCTCCACCCGCGCATCGCACTTGTTCACCAATCGCTGGGCAGGCGCGGCGGGCAACCGGAGGCCCTCCGTTGCCATGAGGCCATCGAGGGCGACGGGAACCTGTTCGATCTTTGGCAGAACATCATTCGCGGCAACAGGCGTCGTTGGGGAGGGCCGTTCGCCCCCCCCAGCCGCAGCGAGGATGCGAGCACGGCCCTTCTGGAACCACATCGGATCGCGTTCGACGCCGATGAAGCTGCGGCCCGTGCCCATGGCAGCGGCGCCGGTCGTCCCGCTGCCATAGCAGTGGTCCAGCACCACATCGCCGCGATTGGAGAAGGTGCGGATCAGATATTCCGCCAACGCTTGCGGCTTCTGGGTGGGGTGGCCGTGGTTGCGCTCGCTTTTGAATTTCAGCACCGAGCGGGGGTAGTTGCCGCTATCGTTGACCCACTCATTCTTCGTGTAGCTGTCGCGATAGACTTCGCCGACCGATCCACGTCGCGTCGCCGAATCCTCACCGTGAAGAGCGTCGCCGCCTAAACCAATGCCAGCTTCGCGTTCACCTGATCCTCT
>NZ_JACARP010000172.1:0-2616 GCF_013386595.1 Brevundimonas sp. P7753
GGGGTGGAGGCAGCCCCTGTCCCATAGGCCGCGGGGGACGGGGCCCTCGCCTCATACGCTCCATCGGCCATGTTGCGCTCCATCCCCGCCCCGTTCCCCTCAGCCAACGGGAAGGAAGAGCAACAGGCGCGCGCCAGCACTTGGCGCACGAAAAAGGGGCGAGCCCTGCGGCCCGCCCCTCCTTCATTTTCAGCTGATCCGAAAGGATCAGGCGGTCGGCACGCTGGTCGTCGGCGCAGCCGCCGGCTCGGTCTTCGGCGTCTCGATCTCGACGCCGTCCGACACCGGCGTCACCGGCACCGAAACCGACGGGCCGACGGTGGGCGAGTTGCTCTGGTCGCGGTTCGGCAGGATGCCGCGTTCCAGAAGGTCGTTGATCTCGGCGCCCGACAGGGTCTCGTATTCCAACAGGGCCTGGGCCAGCTTCTCCAGATCCGCCGCCTTGTCGGTCAGGATCTGGCGCGCCTCGTCCCAGCCCGACGTGACCAGCTTCTTGACCTCGCTGTCGATCAGACGCGCGGTCTCCTCAGAGATGTTCTGGCTGCGCGCGACCGAGTGGCCCAGGAAGACCTCCTGCTCGTTCTCGCCGTAGGCCACGGTGCCCAGCACGTCCGAGAAGCCCCACTGCGTCACCATGCGACGCGCCAGCTTGGTCGCCTGCTGGATGTCGGAGGAGGCGCCCGAGGTGATGTTCTCCTTGCCGAAGATGATCTCCTCGGCCACGCGGCCGCCGGCCATGATGGCGATGCGGTCGACCATCTGCTGGTACTTCATGGAATAGCGGTCGCCTTCCGGCAGTTGCATCACCATGCCCAGGGCCTGTCCGCGCGGGACGATGGTCGCCTTGTGGACCGGGTCGGCCATCTTGACGTTGATGGCGACGATGGCGTGGCCGCCCTCGTGATAGGCGGTCAGGCGCTTCTCTTCCTCGTTCATGGCCATGGACTTGCGCTCGGCGCCCATCATGACCTTGTCCTTGGCGTCCTCGAAGTCGCGGTGCGTGACCATGCGCCGGTCCTTGCGGGCGGCCATCAGGGCGGCTTCGTTGACCAGGTTGGCCAGGTCGGCGCCCGAGAAGCCCGGCGTGCCGCGCGCGATGGTCTTGGTGTTGACGTCGGCGGCCAGGGGCACGTCCTTCATGTGGACGCGCAGGATGCGTTCGCGGCCCGAGACATCGGGGTTGGGCACGACCACCTGACGGTCGAAGCGGCCCGGACGCAGCAGGGCCGGGTCCAGAACGTCGGGACGGTTGGTCGCGGCGATCAGGATGATGCCTTCGTTGGACTCGAACCCGTCCATCTCGACCAGCAGTTGGTTCAGCGTCTGCTCGCGCTCGTCGTTGCCGCCGCCCAGACCGGCGCCGCGGTGACGACCGACGGCGTCGATTTCATCGATGAAGATGATGCACGGCGCATTCTTCTTCGCCTGCTCGAACATGTCGCGCACGCGGCTGGCGCCGACGCCGACGAACATCTCGACAAAGTCCGAACCCGAGATCGAGAAGAAGGGCACGCCCGCCTCGCCCGCCACCGCGCGCGCCAGCAGGGTCTTGCCGGTGCCGGGAGGGCCGACCAGCAGGGCGCCCTTGGGGATCTTGCCGCCCAGACGCTGGAACTTGCCGGGGTCCTTCAGGAAGTCGACGACCTCCTGCAGTTCTTCCTTGGCCTCGTCCACGCCGGCGACGTCGTCAAAGGTCTTGCGGCCCTTGTGCTCGGTCAGCAGCTTGGCCTTGGACTTGCCGAAGCCCATGGCGCCCTTGGCCCCGCCCTGCATGCGGTTCATGATGAAGAACCAGAAGGCGATGATCAGGGCCACCGGCAGCAGCAGGCCCAACAGGCCCGACCACCAGGGCTGGCGCGTGCTCTTGACGTCCACCACGGCGCCCGCCGCCTGCATCTTGTCGACCAGGTCGATATTGGGCAGGGGCGTGACCGTCGTGAACCTGCTGTCGTTCTTGTAGACGCCGGTTACGGTGTCGCCGCGCACCGTCGCCGTCTTGATCTCCTGACCGTTGATGGCCGTGATCAGCTGCGAATAGGTGATGGGATCGGGACGGCTGGCGGCCGCACCCTTGGCGCCCGGCATGGCCGCGCCGCCGTTCTGGCCGATGGCGGCGTAGACCGCGACCAGACCCAGCAGGATCACGCCCCAGATGGCGAAGTTACGCAGATTCATTCGGTCCTCGGTTTCTCGGCGAACGCCCTTAGGCCCCGCCGATCAGCAGTCTTTCTAGGAAAATAGGTCAGTCGGCGGCGTTTCGCCATGCATGGCTTGAAAGAGGTCGCTCTCCTGCGTCGTTTCGCCCAAGGCCAGCCCCAGACGCCGCCCCCCCAGGGCCTGCACATCCGCTCCCCGCCAGGCCAGAATCGCGCCGCTTCCATCCTCCCGAGCCAGCACCGGCAAGCCCCCGCGCGCCGCCGGCGGCAGCCCCGCCGCCACCTGGCGATCCGCCTCCGACAGCCGCGCCAGCCGCCCCGCCGCCGCCTCGACCCGCCAGCCGGGCTCGGTCGCCGTGATCTCGAACCGCCCGTCCCAGACCGCCGCTGCGCCCGGCGCCAGCCGCACCGTCCCCGGCGCCCGCCGCCGCATCTCCCCCGGCTCACGCATCACCAGCAC
>NZ_JACARP010000173.1:0-1574 GCF_013386595.1 Brevundimonas sp. P7753
ACACCGCCGCGTGCGTCGGTCATCGTCTGCGGGCGGCCACACAGAGCCGGATTGACGCTGCAGCCTGGCGTCAGGGTGGAGCTTGCAACCGTATTGGCCAATCCCGCCCCGGCCTTGGCGATCCCCGTAACCGACAACAGATCGCCGCGCCCGCTCCATCTATACTGCTGTGCGTTTCCCTCCGGGTAGATCGCCTTGAACAGGCGAAACTCGGGCGAGTAAAGATAGCTCGTTGACTGGTTCAGATGGTTCTTCACCGACGTCACCCGCATGATGCGATGGTCGGTCACTCCCAGATCAACCTGAGTGGAGTTGAAGGTCACCACGGTGTTCTCGCTAAGAGGATTGCGCACAGTCGTCGTACTGGTTTCCTCTACGGGGGGCGGCGTGAGCACCGGCGGCGGGTCATAGGTGTAAGCCCACCTTCCCGCTCCGTCATGGACCGATGCGATGCGTCCGTCGGTCATGTCGTAAGTAAAGGTGATGTTCTGGCCGCCGGAGTTGGTTGGGCGACGGACGCCGTACAGCCATCCGCCCGAAAATAGCAGCCGCGTCGTGCGCCCCAAGGCGTCGGTGACGCTTTTCTCGGTCGAGGTCTGGGCGAAAGTCAGGGTCGGCCAAGCTTGCGAGAAGGCGCACATGTTGGCGGTCGGCGCGCAGGCGTCGACGGCGTTGTTGAGCGCCGTGACCTTGATTATTCGGCGCCAATCGGTGTTCCAAGTGTCGGAAGCGTACTGGAAATGGATCTGATAGCCGAGATTGTTCGTCACCGACTGGATGCGCCGGGCAGGAAACCCGTTCGTCATCGTCACTGACGTATAGGTGAAGATCAGCCTCTCGCCGTTGGGACGGGTCAGCGAACTGATCAGGCCCTTGTTGGCCACAAAGGGACTGTAGGTGACACCGCCGAGAAACTCGGCAACCGAACCGTCCAGCGCCGTATAGGTGAAGACGGCGCCGGTCCGTGCGAGCGTGCCGTCCCCATCCACAACGCTGTAAGCGCCGTTGTCCGGCAGGAAGAGGGCGGATGCGCCCATCACCGTCACACTATATTTGAGGCCCCGCGCAGGCGGGCCGATGAACGGCTCTTCGACCACCATGCCGGCGGTGCTATTGCGCCATTCGCCCACGCTCGTATCAAATGTCGCCGAATAGCTCAGCCCGCCTTGACCGAGTGTGCCAATCGAAATCACCGATGTACTGTAGTTATAGCTTCCGGAATATAGATTCACGCCATTGGCGTCGGTCGGATTGAAGCTATCAGGCGGCGGAATCTGCGGTGCCCCCTGCGCTTGGGCCCCACCGGCCGCCAGGGCAGTGACCAACGCGGCAACACAAAACCGAATCTGACGCCCGCGCCAGACACTGGAGCCCCGCAATGCGAACATCCGTGCTTGTGCGAAAATCACCCATCTCATCCTATTGCTCCCCATGCCGCCGCGCCTCAGAAACACCCGGGCGGGGGCGCCATCGCCTCATCCACGAGGGAAGCCGTTAGGCAGTCAGGATCCTGCTCCTGCACAAAGACGGTGACCGCTCCTGTAGCGGTCCCTCCAGCACCGTCAGATGCTGTA
>NZ_JACARP010000174.1:0-448 GCF_013386595.1 Brevundimonas sp. P7753
CGTGGGTTTCAGCATCGACCCGGCTTCGTCAGCCTCAAGCCATGTGGCGATGGTCGTCGAAGTGAAGACATCGTTCGGCGTCCACCGCAGCGAGGCGCGCAGATTCTGATTGTTGATGTCGTAGCTGCGCTGGCCTGTGGCGACGCTGCGGAAATAGCCGTCGCGTTCCGTCACGCGTCCGGCGAGGCGAAGCGCCGCCTTGTCGCCCAGCGGCAGATTGAAAGCGCCTTCCAGGTCCTTCAGCGCATAATCGCCCAGTCGCCCGTTGACGTAGCCTTCGAGCACGTCTGTCGGCGCCGCCGGTGTTATGAGCACGGCCCCGCCGGTGTTGTTGCGGCCGAAAAGCGTTCCCTGAGGTCCGCGAAGGACCTGAACGGACTCTAGGTCATAGAGGGTGGCGTTGCCGCCGCCCGCGCGTGAGGTGCCGATCTCTGCGAAATAGACGCCG
>NZ_JACARP010000175.1:0-2125 GCF_013386595.1 Brevundimonas sp. P7753
CGCTGGAGGCGGCGCTGGAAGGCGGCGCGGCCTTTGTCGGGGCGGTGGTGTTTGAAAAAAGCCCGCGCCACATTCCGCCGCTGCACGCCGCCACCCTGTTCGACCGGGCGCGGGGCAAGGCGAAGATCGTCGCGGTGCTGGTCGATCCGGACGACGCCCTGTTGACCGAGGTGGGACTGATCCTGCGGCCGGACCTGATCCAGCTGCATGGGCACGAGACGCCGCAGCGCGCCGCCGAGGTGCGGCGGCTGACCGGGGCGGGGATCATCAAGGCTCTGCCGATCCGCACCGAGGCCGACTTCGCGTCTGTGCCCGATTGGGCCGATGTGGCGGACCATCTGCTGTTCGACGCCAAGCCGCCTGAAGGCTCCAGCCTGCCCGGCGGGGTCGGGGCCTCGTTCGATTGGTCGTTGATGCAGAACCGCGCCCTGCCGGCACGCTGGTTCCTCGCAGGCGGGTTGGAGCCGCAAAATATCACCGAGGCCGTGCGGATTTCGGGGGCGCCCTTGGTCGATGTCTCCTCTGGCGTCGAAAGCGCGCCCGGTGTTAAGGACGCGGACTTGATCCACGCCTTCCTCGAGGCCGTATCCCGGTCCTGATTTCGTCGCCTTCTCGCGAAAGACTGCCGCTCGTGAACGCAATTCTCCCCAATACCTACGCCTGGCCCGACGCCGAGGGCCGCTTTGGTCCCTATGGCGGCCGCTTCGTGCCCGAAACCCTGATGCCTCTGATTCATGAGCTTCAGGCGGCCTATGAGGCGGCCAAGGCCGATCCGAGCTTCCAGGCGGAGCTGGACGATTTCCTGACCCACTATGTCGGTCGCGAAAGCCCGCTCTATTTCGCCGAGCGGCTGACCGATCATTTCGGCGGGGCGAAGATCTGGCTGAAGCGCGAGGACCTGAACCACACGGGCGCGCACAAGATCAACAACTGCATGGGCCAGATCCTGCTGGCGCGGCGCATGGGCAAGACGCGGATCATCGCCGAGACCGGCGCCGGTCAGCACGGCGTGGCCTCGGCCACCGTCTGCGCCCGCTTCGGCCTGCCCTGCACGGTCTATATGGGCGCGGTGGACGTCGAGCGGCAGCAGCCCAACGTCTTCCGCATGAAGCTGATGGGGGCCGAGGTCGCGGCCGTCACCGCCGGCGCGGCGACGCTGAAGGACGCCATGAACGAGGCGATGCGTGACTGGGTCACGAACGTCGAGGACACCTATTACATCATCGGCACGGCGGCGGGCCCGGCCCCCTATCCGGCCATGGTGCGCGACTTCCAGTCGGTGATCGGCCGCGAGATCAAGCGCCAGTCGCTGGACCGGATCGGGCGCCTGCCCGACGCCGTGGTGGCCTGCATCGGCGGCGGCTCCAACGCCATCGGCGCCTTCCACCCCTTCGTCGACGACGCCGAGGTGCGCCTGATCGGGGTCGAGGCGGCGGGCCACGGTCTGGACACCCCAGAACACGCCGCCAGCCTGAAGGGCGGCCGCCCCGGCGTGCTACACGGCAACCGCACCTATCTGTTGCAGGACGCCGACGGTCAGATTCTGGAGGGCCACTCCATTTCGGCCGGTCTGGACTATCCGGGCATCGGGCCGGAGCACGCCTGGCTGAACGACCTGGGTCGCGGGGAATACCTGTCGGCCACCGACGACGAGGCGCTGGACGCCTTCCAGATGCTGTCCAAGCTGGAGGGCATCATCCCCGCGCTGGAGCCTTCGCACGCCCTGGCGCGCATCGGCGAGATCGCCAAGGACGTGGGTCCGGGCGGCGACGTCGTCCTGGTCCTGTCGGGTCGAGGCGACAAGGACATCTTCACCGTGGCCAAGCATCTGGGCGTGGAGCTTTGAGCATGAACAGTCTTCTGATCGCGGCGCTCGCCGTCGCCGTTTCCCCGACCCTGACCATGGCCAAGACGCAAGCCGCGCCGGTCGCGGCGCAGGCCGAGGCGCCGGCGGCTGCCGCCGCCCCGTCCTTTGGACCCGGCGTCGCCGCGACCGGGGTGCCGGTCCTGGCGCCCGCCGTGGCCGCGCCCGACTGCGGCGGTCAGGTGCGCAGCCCGGCCTTCTGCGTCACCGCGCAACTGGATCAGGTCAGCGATCTGGCTGAAGCCTATCTGGCCCAGTTCG
>NZ_JACARP010000176.1:0-1951 GCF_013386595.1 Brevundimonas sp. P7753
CCTCCGCCCCCACCGCCCCCTCTGGCCTCGACGGTTTCGCCGTCCTCCCTGGAGGGAACTGGATCCGAGGGCACACCGCTTGCGCTTGTGGTCGCGACCGGCGGTGTCGCGCCCTATCTCTATTTGTGGCAGCGATTGAACGGCTCAACCAACATCATCGCAGGCAATGCGACCGCCGCGACGACAGAGTTCGGCTGGACCGGCGCTTGGTCGGGCCCACCCCGGCTGTCCACCTGGCGCTGCCGGGTGACCGACGCCGCTAGCACGGTCATCTACACCAGCACCATCAAGGTCAGCATCAACCCGAGCGCGTGAGACTGATCTATGATCTCCCTGACAACCCTCGCACGCTGCCTGACCGCGACCCTTTCCGCCACAGCGGCCGTCGCGACCGCCGGCCCTGCCCTCGCTCAGGCGACCCTCCAGCCACCAGTCGTCTATGAGGCGGTCGATCAATTCGGCGTAGATGTCGTCAGCGGCAGCGTGCAGATTTCATCGCCGACGATCAGTGTCGGCGACCCCGCGAACGGCGGCCTGTCGTTCTCGGCCAGCTGGGACGCCACGCAGGAGGCATGGCGGTACAGCACCCTCAGTCGGATCAGCTACGAGATCGACAAGTCGCAGGCCTGCGCCAGTCTCTACACCGTCGTTTATATGGGCAGTTCCAATGTCTTCCAACGTAGCGGTTGCGGCCTGCTGACGTTCGGCAGGATGGAAGGCGTGGGTTCTTTGGCCGAAAATCCGGACGGCTCCTACAAATACATCGCGGCAGATGGGTCCGTAGCTGTCTACGGCGGGGCCAGTCCTGGCGGGGCCAGCGTCCAGACGATCACCAAGATCAATGGCGAGGTGATCACCTTCAGCGCTAACTCGATCCGGAACAACCTTGGCTACGAGCTGCGCTTCACGGACAGCGGCGGTTCCCAGACCGTCACCGCTATCAACAATGCGGTGGACTCCTGCGCGCCTACCGGCCCGTGCGCCTACAGCGTCGCCTGGCCGAGCCTGACCTTCAGCGCGGCTGGACATGAGCGCCATGTAACCGACTCTCTAGGGCGCACCACCCGGGTCATTCTCAGCGGCTCAACTTCCGGGATCGATCGACCGATCGGGGTGGCGCGACCGAGCAAGGCGACGGGAGCATCAATCACCTACGGCTACAGCTTCGTGCCGGGACGCGGGACGATGGCGACCTCGGTCAGCGACGGCGTCGGCACCTGGACCTACGCCTACGAAACCTATTGCTCCCCTTCGCCCGCGCCCTGCCACCAGCCGGACGTATATCAGCTGAACACCACGGTCACTGCGCCTGATGGCGGGCAGTCGATCTTTCATGTCATCTGGAGCGGAGTTTACATCTGGGTATCGCCCATTGAGCAGGAGTTGCGGCTCTTCCCCTCGATGGCGTGGGTAGTGAACGCATTGGGTAAGCGGACGGATATCGCCCAAGACAGCTTCGGGCTGCACGCCGTCCAGTATCCCGAGGGCAACAGCGCGACCTTCGAACGGACGCACGAGGGCCTGATCACCCGCGTCCACAATGTCGCCAAGCCTGGCTCAGGCCTGGCCGACACCAATATCCATGTCGTCTACCCGGACTGTGCGCTGGAGCCCGTGCTCTGTCGGTTGCCGACAACGATGACCGACGCGCGCGGTAATGTGACCGACTACACCTATGACGCGGCCGGCAATCTGCTAACCGAAACCGCCCCCGCGCCCGTGCTAGGCGCGCCCAGGCCCCAAACCCGTTACGCCTGGGACCAGCGGTACGCCTGGTACAAGTCGAACGGCTCCAGCACGATTGCCCGGGCTGCGACCCCGATCTGGGTTCTGGTCAAAAAGTCGACCTGCGCTGCGGCCGCGCCCGCCACCGGCTGCAACGGCACTGCGGACGAGGTTCTGACCACCACCACTTATCAGGCCGGCAGCATCAGCGTGGCCAGCAATCTGC
>NZ_JACARP010000177.1:0-3580 GCF_013386595.1 Brevundimonas sp. P7753
GAAAACTCAGAGGCACGTCACCCTCCAGGTCAGTTATGATCAGGCGCCGAAGATACTCGCTGACGCTGACGCCCGTGCCGGCGAGCTTCTCGGCCATCTGGCGATGATAATGGGGTGAGATGTTCGTGACGATACGAGGGTTGTGAGAGGGCATGAACCACCAATTCGTGCAGCGGGGTGTCTGAAGTGTAACACCTTAGTAGGCGGAAAATGTTGAGGAAAGTGACATTTGGCCTGAGGGGTGTTGAAAGTGTAACTCCATTCGTAGTTTTATTGGTGAATGATATCAGCAAGTTACGGCGACGCAGTTGTGCGTAATGTGTGCTGCGCCCCTGGGCGTTGTTCGACAGAGTCCCGCGTGCGGGCTGGCCCTGATCTGAGTGTGCGCAAACACCGACCGCGGTAGGGGCTTTCATCCTCTTGAGCGGAGAAAATGGAGCTCGAGAGAGGCGTTCATAAATCTGGGTTGGGGTGGCGGGTGCCAACTGCAGGCCCGCTTGAGCACGCAGCTCTAGCTGCTGAAAAAGTCTGCCACTTTGCAGTTCAGGCCTCGCGCCAGCGCAAACACCGCCTTGATGCCGACGTTGCGTTCTCCGCGTTCTATGCCGCCGATATAATTCCGATGCAGCTCCGACCGGTGCGCCAGCTCTTCCTGGCTGAGCTCGCGCGCAAGCCTTAGCTGCCTCACGGCCTTGCCGAAGGCGAGAAGGTCCGGATCGGTTTCCACCTCCTTGACTTGCGGCTGAGTGCTGCGGTCATCTACACACTATCAGTGTGAATTCATGGGAACTGACATGTGGACTGAAGGCCTCTCGGCTCTGGATTATCTAATTGGAGAAGAGACCCATCTGGATGGAGCCGAGTTGAAGCAGCTTGTTCATCTCGCTTCCCTGGACGCCATGCGCCGGGCTGTCGCTGGCGGACTCGGCCCGGAGGGGGCTCAGGTTCTGCAGATCCTGCTGCTGCTGTGGGAGAGGCGGGTGCAGAAGCGGTCGGAAAGTCCCTATGTCGTTGCTGTGCATGACGTGGATTTGGAGGCTCTCCTGGATCTAGATGAGGGCCAGGTGCGCGAAGGGCTTCGTCAGTTGCTCCCATTCGTTCGCGTGGACGACCTAAACCTCTACCTTTGCGGCGATATCGAATTGAGCTTGGAGCCGCTTCTCAATGCGGACGGCCTTCTTGCTAATCGGCTGGATCTGGTCTGGCGAACGACGCATGCGCGGGACTTGATTGAAGCGGCGACCGAAGCGGAAGAAGCCATTCATTGCTACCTGGGGCAGTTGCTAGAAAGGGTGGATCCCCACGCAGGCGATCGCTTGGTGATCTTGCAAACGCGGTGGCGCCAATATCTTTCTCATGAGCATTTCGTTCGGCCCTACGACGTTCGGCAAGTGCGTTCGGACTTATGCGCTTTCGAAGATCAGACTGCGGAACTGGCGCGTGTGCATGATGGTTTCGTCGGGCTGCTAGGTCGCGCAGATGAATATGGAGCGCTATTCTCCGAGCGACATAGATTGGCGCCCGGCGCTCGACTCCAAGCGTTACGCGGGCCCTATCGCGTCCGGTCGATGCGCCTTGATCGCCCTGCCGGGCGATTGGAGGTCGTGGGGTGAGGCAAGATCGCACGAGCAATTTGAGAGGGGAGTTCAGGATAATGTCTGGGTTAGGCATCACCATTTTTGATCCGGCCGAAGCGCTTACCGACCCCGAGTGCATGGCCGCTTATGTCGACGTCGTTGCGGAAGAGGCGGGCGATGATGCCGGAGAGATTCTCGGGGCGCTGGGCATCGCCGTCCGCGCGAGCGGCTCTGCGACAGCTGTGGCGATGAGAGCCGGCCTCACGCTGGAGGAACTCGAAACGGCGCTCGCAAAGGGGGCTGAACCGAGTTTTGAAGCGGTGCTGAAGATTGCGCGGGGTCTGGGCATCCGTATCCGCTTTGCGGCGAAGAATGACGTACGGACCGGGAAAGGATATGGATGAGACGTTGAAACGCGTTCCTTCAACATTGCCAGCCACATCGACGAGTTTGAGGATGTTTTCGCGTATCGTGAGCTTCGTTCAGAAGGATTGAAGGTGACGTTTATGAATGTTTGTAACAATACGATCATTTTGGCGTCGACGCCTGACGCTTGCCGACTTATTTCGTGAAATTGGCCTCTGCATCCGGGGCGAGCCTTTTGAACGCTGATGGTATGGACACCATGATTGATCGTCGAACTCTTAAACAACGGCGTGACGATGATTTCGAGGCTCTAATGTGTGCCCTGAGCGAAGCTATCGCTTGCGCAAAAGGCGAACCGGAGGGGGCGGGCGTCCGCGTCTTTGTTCCAGGTGAATCTCTGACCGAAAAATGGGTGGCGAAGGAGACCTCTCGTTAGAGGACTTGAAAGAGGCGCGCAGGGGACCTCGCCGCCGCGCGAGCGGAATTCCTCCTCGAAGAGTTCGCGGACCAGATGCTCGAAGTCTCGTGGCGCATTGAAGCCCTTGCTGCTGAGGAGACCCCGAAAGTCCGCGATATCTGAGCGAGCATTTTGGGGCAGGGACCTGCGCATTCGTTTCTCCACTCTTCGCCTGAAAGGCGGTGTTTCCAGTGGGGTTTTTGTGCGCAGTCCAAAGCTTGCAGTCCCCGCTACACGTAGCTGCGCTCTGCCTGAAATCCGGGCGACCGGTCTTTTTAACGGGGCGACGGTCGGTGTGGGAGAAGGGCAACGCCCCGCGCTGGCTGGCGCGGGGCGTCTTTCCGTTCCCGGACGTCGGTCAAAGCAGGAAAAACGGCGTCCGGAAGCGGGAAGGCCAAGGTTAGTGGATGTCCGGCGGGAGCAAGGCCGATACGGGCACGCTCAGCGCCTGGGAAGCCGTTAGCAGGGTTTCGGCGAAGATCTTGGCTTGGCCGGCATTGCGCGCAGATTCGGAACATCCAGGCCCAGCAGCATGGCGAGACGTTCCTGGGAAAGCGCTGCAGCCTCGCGAAAGTTCGAAATTCTAAGACGTACGTAGGTGTCGATCGCGTCCAGCGGTTCGACCTCGATCATGCTCGGGCCCTCCGTGCCGGAGTACGCCCCAGGTGATCGCGACCAGTTCGCCGAAGAAAAGCAGATAGGAGGTCGAGAGATAGGCCCGGCTGAGGATGTCCAGATTCAGGGCGAAACCCACATGGGTCATGATCGTGATCAACTGNNCACGATCATGACGCCCCATTGGGGTGCGTCGATGTTCGATGTGTTCTGAACGAGCGGCGAGGCCAGGCTCGCCACGACGAGCGCTGTCATGGCCAGGCGTTCGGGCCGACCGCCGCGCCAGTAGGTCAGGCCGGCGATGACGATGAAGAGAATCGTCAGGCCGATCTGGACGGGTGTTTCGAGGAACTGCATGCCTCAGCATGGCTCGATCGCGAGGCGGGAGCAAACAAGGCATCAGGCGACCCTCCGAAGGCGGCCGACGGGCCGCACATTGTCCGTTTCAGGCTTGCTGGTCATCGGTCCCGCCAGTTCGACATTGTGACCGACCAGCCATGGGGCGGCTTCCGCCAGGGCATGGTGTGCGCTCACCAGTCGTCCATACGCGCGGAATGTCGTGTTT
>NZ_JACARP010000178.1:0-381 GCF_013386595.1 Brevundimonas sp. P7753
CATGCTGGGCCGCGCCGCCTATCACGAGCCGGCCCTGCTGGGGCAGGTGGATCGGCGCATCTTCGGCAGGGATGTCGCGGACGTCGATCCCTTCGCCGCCATCGAACGCTATCGGCCCTACATGGCCGGGCGGCTGGCCGAGGGCGCCAGTCTGGCCGGTATGGCGCGGCATATGCTGGGTCTGATGCACGGACGGGCCGGGGCGCGGGCCTTCCGCCGCCTTCTGACGGTCGAGGGCGTCAAGGCTGGGGCCGGGCTGGAGGTTGTGGATCGTGCAGTCGAGGCCGTGCGCGAGGCCGAGGCGCGGCAGGCGCGGTTGGGCGAGAGTGAAGAAGCGGCCTGATCACCATTTTCATCATCCCGGCCTTGAGCCGGGACCGC